>NZ_JBBCBO010000006.1:0-276746 GCF_037203865.1 Variovorax sp. CCNWLW186
TCGCCAGCCGCCGCAAACGTGCCGCTGTCGACGATCGCGGACAGCACGCTGATCCCGTTTGTCACCCGATCGTCAAAGCCTGCCATGCATGCCAACTTGTCACTGGTCGCCTAGTTTGCTGTAGCAAACGCCGGTGACCTTGATAGCGCTTCCATCTAAGGTGCAGCCAATGACTTGATCGAACCAATAGTCGATTGAACCTCGACCGGCCCGCGCCCGAGGGGCGAAAAGTTCGTTGAACAGGTAGCGACCCATCACGAGCTCGAGAAGTGATGGAGAGTTGAGGACTAGATCAAAGCTAGGATAGCCCGCCTTCGCCAACTCGTCCTGCGGTGCGCCACATTGTTCATCGTCCTTCTTGGAGTCAATCACCCAAGCCGCATAAATTGGATCGAGATGCGCGTCGACCTCGGCGGCTTGGAATGAAAGGACGAAGGTCCGCTTCTCCATCTGGCTTCGCGCAGAGCTGAGGCTCATCTCGGGTACCGCAAATGAGGAAGGCGCTCGCGGTACTCCGTCTATCAACAGAGTAAATCTGGGAGGCATAAGTAAACTCACATAAATGTAGACCGTGCCAATTGCTTTTTCGAGAACCTACTTCAGCCGATTTCAAGCGCGCTTTCAGCGTCCGGTCCTGGCCGCATTTTGTCCTTGCTGGCGAGGTCAGGAGAAGACGAATGTCAGAACCGCGAACATGGCCAAGATGAATATGAAAGCCAGCCCGTCGAAAAGCATGATGCTACGGGCGACAAGGCGAGGCAGGCGCGCGGCGAACGTTCGCAATCGGTCTGCGGACGGATGGCCGCGAGGATACATCGCCGCTACGACCAAGCAGCCAATGAGGACCAGTGCGCCGAGCGACAGTGCCACGGCCGCGAAGGCCAGCAGAAACCCAAACGCAGGAAAGTTGTTCATCAGTTGGTGCACCCTGAGTGCTTGCGAAGGTCCGGTTTTGGCCGTCAGCGGAAAATTCTAGTGAGTGGCGCGGTGCGCCTGCGCCTGCGCCAACTTATCCAAATGACGCCCGGTGCGCCAACCCGTCCAGGCGAGAAGCGCTATCAGCAGAGCAGCGGCTCCCAAGGCCAATCCCGTGGTAGCTCTATTGGCATTTTGATAGCTTACAAGCGCTTGAGCCGAGGCTCCGTAGGAACAAGCCACGGTGCCAGCCCTAGATACTTCGAACAGCGTCTTCTCCATTCGCAGTACGCTGATCTCTTCTCCAAGCGGCAGACGTTTCAGGTCCGAAATGCATGCCCACATGTGCAGGCGCTCGTTCTCTCCGTTGATTCGTATCAACAGGTACTCATAACTCGAATAGCGACTGTGCCGTGTCTCGAAGCCAAGCAGCGTCCCATTTTCGTTTGCGAGACTTTCCCGACGGGGGACGTCCTGTTGCCAGACGAACAGACTAGCGACGCCCCCAAATGCCAAAAGCAGGATGGCGATGGACGCGACGCCGATTACGTTTTTAATGCCGGTTTTCACGGAACGCATTCTGCCTAGCATGACGCGCGTTGGATCGACGAAGCCGTGGCGCCCGAAGCGACCAGAGACGCTGATCCAGATTTCGTGACGAATGCCAGCCTATGGTGGTCAGGCATGAGGGCGATACGGTGCGCCGCGACAGATTGGTCGAAGGTGAATCATTGCTTGGATTTTGAATGGACAGTTCTCCGAAGACGTTCTGATCTGGGTCACATTACGCCCGACGGACGGGGGACTGCTCTTGGCCGATTCTGTGGAAAAACTCGAGTGGCGCTCTCTTGGGCACATTTGCAGGGGTGGTCAAACCATTCCCTGGGCCGCGATCGTCGATCCTGGGTCGATCTGAGAGGTCGATTTTCGCCACGGTGCAGCGGTGAACGCTGCGACCGAGTTTTTCAACAGAATCGGCCGAAACCGGTCACTTAGGGGCGAGCGAAAGGTATTGGCCAGTTGCTCAGGCCGCCGCGAACGTGTCGTAGGCCTTGCCGGATCTGACCTGTGACGGCCTGTGAGCCGCGCCCGATCGGCACGCGACGCGTCATGGGGCCGGCGAACTGAAACGCCTTTGTAAAAAGGGCAATCGCCCTCGTCGCTCTCAAAAGACGCCGAATACCTTCAACAAGATGATGACGCCAATAGGCACGCCGCATAGCCAAAGGATGATGCTTTTCATGTGACTTCCTCGGTGGTGGGTATGCCGTCACGGTAGCCAGCATCACCTCGATCGGCGAAGGGAAAAAACGACCCTTGCAGTAGGAAAACGTCCGCGCCGGTGATCGCCGACGGTTTGCGCGGGATAGTGCAGATGCTTTGTCCGGATGTGTCTAGCGAGTCACGTAATGGCGCTCCGCCCGCCGCTGTTGCGGATTCGGCCAACCCCTACAAGCCTCGTCACTAGCAGACGACGCCGGAAGCCCTGAGGCGCGCGACCATAGTTCGCAAGGCTGCGCCGCGGCGGCCCCGGCGGTTTTAGTTCTGTTCCGCGTCAAGCAACACCAAGGAGCAAATCATGGCCAATGGCAGCGTTTTGGGTCGCGCCGACCAAGCTTGTGCTGATCGCGTTCCTTTTGCCGATGTGCCCGCCGATGAGCAGGCGGTCGATGTGTTGAGCGAACTGCTCGAACACGCGCGCGACAGCGAATACGGCTTTCGCACCTGCGCCCGAGAGGTGCCTTCTGCATCAAGCCTGAGGCAGTCGTTCAACCGGCGCGCTTCGCAGTACCACGAGGCCTGCGATGAGTTGGAGCGAATGATACGGCGCCACGGTGGGACGCCCATCGAGTGTGGTACGACCGGGGCGACCATCCATCGGGGGTGGGTCCGGGTGAAAGGAGCGATCGGCGCGAACAGTGAGTTGTCGCTGCTTGAAGACTGTGAACGTGGCGAAGAGGCAGCCGTCGCGCTCTACCGCGAGGCGATGCAGCGAAATCTGCCACCCGACGCCCGCGACTTGGTCGAGCGCCAGGCCGCAAGCGCGCAGCAAAGCCATGAACAGCTCCGGGTGCTGCGCGACGCAACCGCCTAGGCGCGTGACGAAGATAGTCCGTTGCCGGTCCTGCTGCCGCTACATGGCGCGGAACAGGTGCCCGAACGCCCGGCTGACCTTGAGAGATCTCTGGAGGCCCCGCACGCACAGGCTGTAGCGCCCGTTCTCGTCGCGCGTGGCGCTCACGATGCAGTGCGTGTTGACCAGCACGCCGCGATGCACCTGCGTGAAGTCGGCAGCGTCGATCCGCGACACGAGATCGCGCAGGCTCATGCGCACCAGCGCCTCGCCATCGGCCGTGACGACATTGACGTATTTCTCGGCGGCTTCCAGGCAGATCACCTCCGAGACCGGGATCATCCGCACGGTGTTGCCGACGCCGGCGCGGATGATCTTGATCTTCTCGGGCGCGTCAGCCGCATCCGTGATCGACTGGACGCGCTGCATCAGGGCCGCCATGCCACCGGCAACTGGTGTCCGGGCGCGCTCGTGCAACCTTTGCTTCAGCCGTTGCACGCAGACCTCCAAGCGTTCAAGCGTCGCCGGCTTGAGCATGTAGTCCATCGCCGCATGCTCGAATGCCGAGATCGCGAAATTGTCATATGCGGTGATGAAGACGAAGAGCGGTTCGGCCTTGTCATCGGGCCACTCGTCAGCGACAGCCTCTGCGACTTCCAGGCCTGTCTTGCCCGGCATCTTGATGTCCAGGAACATCACATCGGGCACCAGCGTCTGGGCGAGTTCGATCGCCTTCATGCCATCGTCGGCAACGCCCGCGATCTTCAGCTCGGGCCAGGCTTCGAACAGCAATCGCTGCAGCGTTCTCGACAACACCGGTTCATCTTCGGCAATCACCGCGCGCCATGCGTTCACGACGGAATCCTCACAACCGCGTGAACGCCGCATGGTGATCGAGTTTGCAGAGTCAGGGACGCACGCAAGCCATAGAGGGCCTGGAGGCGGTCACGCACATTCTTCAGTCCGGAGCCGCAAACCTCGCCCGCATCATCGCCACTCAAAGTGGGCTGTTGCGGCGGCAAGCCCAGACCGGAATCGTCTACCGCGACTTCGATGCTCCCTTCGATCGACCGTGCCCGTACTTCGATGTTCCCTGCGCCCAACTTCGGTTCCAGGCCGTGCTTGATGGCATTCTCGACCAGCGGCTGCAACAGCATCGGCGGGATGGCGCTCCGCTCCAGTTCGGCGGGCAAGTCGAGTCGATAGGCCAGCCTGGGGCCCATGCGCAAGGACATGATGTCGAGGTACGCCCTCAGCTGGGAGAACTCCGACTGCAGCGTCGTCACTTCGTCGCGCGACGCTGCATGCGTGCTGCGCAGGTAGACGATCAGCTGGTCGATCATGCGCTCGGCCTGTCGCGGGTCTTCGTCGACGAGGGAGCGCAGATTCGCCAGCGTGTTGAACAACATGTGGGGCTCGAGTTGGGCGCGCAGCAGCCGCAGTTCCGATTCGGTGGCAAGGCGCTGGGCATCGGATCGCGCGATCGCTTCTTTGGCAAGCTGGTCACGCGCCGCAGCGGCGTAGAGGACGAACGCGGCCAGCACCAGGCCGAATGCAAACGCCACCATGTAGTCGCGTCCATGACCCACAAGGCGGCTGATCGGCTCGTCCAGGATCAGGAGCGCGATCAGGTGACCTCCAAAGTACCCCGTCGGGATGGCGATCGCGCCGGTGAGAAGCCAACGGGGCAGCGCCTGCATTCGCAGCAGCCGTTCCGAGCGGCCAAGCACCGCAATGCACGCGATAAACACCATGCCGACACATTCGACGAAGACGAACAGGCGAGGCAGCGTCTCGAGTGCGGGAGCGGCCCAGAAGAGCAGCCCGGCCGCGATTGCGCACAGCAGAAACGAGCCGGCCGTCAGCCGTGCTGCGCCGAGCCAGCGGGCCGGAATCGATGAATCAACGCTGATCACTGGCGGAAGTCGGATGCATCGAGGAACTGTAAAGGTTGGAACGCCATGCCGCTACGGATGCAGGGCGTTGAGGGCGAATTTGTCCTCGAGCCGTCGGTTTGGTCGACCGAACGGCGACCGCTCGATGCCGCCTTACGACCGTTGACGCCCCCAACCGAGCGTTTGGGAGTCAAACCAGATGCGCCTGTGGCAGCGGCCGCCGAAAGTGCGGGCCTCACCACTCGGGAGTTCTTATGCAACGGTCTTTTCTTTCCAACACGCTGCTTTGCGCCGCGGCCGCCCTCTGTTCAGCCATCGTCACGACGAACGCGCAGGCCTTCGACGGCATCGTCGAAAAGCAGGTGTTCAACCTGCCTGCCTACACGACCGTGAACGGCCAGGTCATCAAGGGAGTGCGCATCGGCTATGAAACCTATGGCCGTTTGAATGCTGCCCGAGACAACGTGATCCTCATCAACCATTTCATCACCGGCACTTCGCACGCCGCCGGCCGGTATGCGGCGAGCGACGCCGCGCCGGGTTACTGGGACACGATCATCGGCGCCGGCCTGCCGATCGACACCGAGCGGTTCTTCGTCATCGCGACCGACGCGCTGGCCAATCCCAATCGTGCATCGGCCACCGCCGTCAGTACCGGCCCGGCCAGCATCGACGCCGCCACCGGCAAACCGTATGGCATGCGCTTTCCGGTGCTGGCCGCGCGGGACACGGTGGAGGTGCAGAAGGCACTGCTCGATTCGATGGGTATTCGAACCCTCTACGCCGTGGCTGGCGCTTCGGCTGGGGCCTGGATGTCGGTGGAATGGGCCTCGGCCTATCCGGAGCGTGTGCAGCGCCTGTTGTCCGTCGTGGGACCTGGCGTCGACAGCCCGGCCTACGCCGTCGCCAAGATGAGCTCGTGGGGCGCGGCCGTGAGGCTGGATCCGAACTGGGCCAACGGCGACTACCATGGCAAGGCCGAGCCGCTGGCAGGCATGACGCAGGCCATGCGGCAGGTCACGCTCGACGCCCTCAGCTTCGCCTGGGCGGACAAGGCTTTCGGACAGAAGTGGGCCGACCCGGGCAAAAACCCCGGCGATGCGACCGCCAATCAGTTTGCGGTCGATGCCACCCTCGAGAAGATCGGCGAAGCGCGCGCCAAGGGCATGGACGCCAACAGCTGGCTGTACACGCTGAAGGCCTTGCAGTTGCCGAGCGCCAAACCAGACCGCATCAAGGCCAAGTCGCTGTTCGTGGGCATCAGCTCGGATCAGATCTTTCCGCCGCACTTGTCAAAACGCGCAGTGGAGACCCTCAAGGCGCAAGGCACCCCGGCAGAGTACGTTGAGTTGAACAGTCCCAATGGTCATGCCGATGCTCTGGGTGCCACAGTCGGTCAGGCCGGGCCGGCGATTGCGTCATTTCTTGCGAAGTAGGCTCGCCGGACTCGTCTGAGTTGTTAGCACGCATCGGAAAATGTAAACAAACTGTTCAACGGATTGCTGCGGCATTACATTCTTGTGACCCCCGAGGATGCACATGAAAGTAGATGGCCGAGAGGCGAAGCGTTCGGCAATTTATCTGCCGGTGTCAGCCAAATTTTTGATCGCATTGATCGGGGCGATCGCGTGGATGGTTTTTTCGATTTGGGCCGCCGGGCCGTGGCTGGCCGATCTGAAAAGCTACGTAGGAACCGCGTTTGCCATTTTCCTGGTGTATGGCATTGCCATCATTCCGGGGTTCATGAATGCGTTCATGGCAATCAGCCTCATTCTGGATAAAAGGCCGCCGCATCGCCCGCTGTCGGTCTATCCGCCGATATCGATATTGATTGCCGCGTACAACGAAGAAGCTTCCATCGAAGAGACGCTGGTCAGCATCGACCAGCAGAAGTACCCGGGCGAGTTGCAGGTCATCGTGATCAATGACGGCTCGGCGGATGGCACTGCGCAGGTGGTTCAGCGCGCCCTGGAGCGATATAGCTGGCTCAGCTTTGTCGACCTGAAAAAGAATGGTGGCAAAGCCCGCGCCTTGAACATCGGGTTCAAGGAGGTTCTGCACGATCTGGTCGTGACCGTCGATGCGGATTCCTTTTTGTACCGCGGCGCGCTCACCAGCATTGTCGAGCGCTATCACGCCGACCCGCCCAATACGCGCGCGGTTGCGGGAAAAATCCTGGTTCGAAACTCGCGGCAGAACTGGATCACCCGTTGCCAGGAGTGGGACTACTTTCACGGTATTTCCGCGGTCAAGCGAGTTCAGTCGCTTTTCCAGGGCACCTTGGTTGCGCAAGGCGCATTTTCCGTTTACGACCGGGCCGCGCTGACCCAGGTTGGCGGATGGCCCGAGTGCGTGGGAGAAGACATCGTGCTCACATGGGCGCTCTTGAACGCCGGGTACAGGGTGGGGCACTGCGAAGACGCCTGCCTCTTCACCAATGTGCCCAGTACCCTCAAGCAGCTGGTCAAGCAGCGCCAGCGTTGGGCGCGGGGCATGACGGAGGCCTTTGTCAAACACCCCCGCATTCTTTTCAAGATGCGGCTGTCGACCTTTTTCATTCACTGGAACCTGTTGTTCCCGTGGCTGGACCTGGCATTCACCATCGGCTTCATCCCCGGAATAATATTTGCCTTGTTCGGCTATTACTGGATCGTGGGGCCAATGACCTTGGCGCTGATACCGGCGGCATTTGCGCTGAGTTTCCTGATGTTCTCGATCGAGCGCCGGATGTTCAAGAAAACCGGCTTGGTCGTGCGAAAAAATATCCAGGGCTTCTTTGTCTACGTGCTGCTGTACAGCTTGCTTTTGCAACCGGCCAGTGTGCTCGGCTATCTGGACGAACTGTTCAGAAAGCCCAAAGCCTGGGGCACCAAATGACCAGGAAGCCGGCATATGCAGCGGCCGCCATTTCGGGCCTCATGGTGTTGAGTGCCTCCTGCCATGCGCAGGAAGAAGCGGCCGAGAAAAAAACGTCCGGCACGGCTTTCGGGACGGAAGCCCTGCTGACCAGCGACAGCGACAACTTTGAATCCCGCCGGGTATCGGTCGAGTTTTTTCCCGCTTTTGAAAACGCCGACCGCTACCTCGGATTCCGGCTCGGCGACTACAAGTACCAGCAAGACAGCTGGCGAAGGGCAGGAAAAAAGATCTCGTTCCTCGCGCGTTCAATCGAAACCAGAACGGCCAATGGCGGACAGATGGAGGCCGGCGTGTTCGAGCAGGGCGGTCATACACTGCTGACGCTCGACGGCAGCTACCGCATAGCGCCGACAAAAAGCACGGCGGTGGAGTTTCTGCTTACGCGCGACTGGGTCGAAACACCGAAGTCCCTCGACCGAGGAATCGATTTTTCGTTCGTCGGTGTTGCGGTCGACCAAGGCTTGGGAAGCCATGTCACGCTGGTGGGGCTGCTGGCACAGCAGTACTTCTCCGATGGGAATCGACGGGATCACGGGCGCATCCGCTTCATCTATCAACCCTCGCTCGACCTGGGGCTGACCCTGCAAGCGCGCTACCGCACGTACCGCAGCACCCACGAAGATGTCGACAGGGCCTACTTCAATCCGAAGAGCTACAGCGAATCGATGCTGGCGGTCAGCTGGCGGCAGCGTTTCCGGGGCTGGACCGCCGCGGTAACGGCCGGGCTGGGCAACGAGAAGATCAACCACGACCTGAGCCAGCCCACGAGACTGCTGGACGTGAGCCTGCAGAGCCCTGTGAGGGGATCGCAGGTGTTCCGCTTCAATGCCGGCTACAGCCGCAGCACCACCTTTTCGGGGCCCAGCTACCAGTACCGGTACATACGCGGCGAGTGGATCATTCTTTTCTAAGGATGCCGGGGCCGCTTCTTCACCGCGCCTACTCGCGTCGGCGGTCGGCCTTGCTTTCGCGGTAGTAGCGGGCCTTCTCTTCGTACATTGCACGGTCCGCACGCTGCAGGGCCGCGTCGAGCTGGTCGCCGGCCTCGCAGGTGGCCACGCCCATCGCAAGGTTCAGCATCCGTCCGCTTTGCCCGGCGTAGAACTGGTTGTTCAGCTCAAGCATGGAAACGATGCGGTCACGCATCGCCTCCGCCCCGCGCTCGTCCGTCTTGGGGAGCACGACGGCAAATTCGTCGCCGCCGATCCGCGCCGGCCAGCCGGGCTCATCGACGGCCTTGCTCAGCACCTCGCCCACGCGCCGGAGCAGTGCGTCGCCGGCGGCATGGCCTTCCTCGTCGTTGACGGGTTTCAGGCCGTTCATGTCGATCACCAGCACCGACACCGGCCATGGCCCCTTGCGCGTCAACCGATTCACTTCTTCCGTGAAGAAGGTGCGGTTGCGCAATTGGGTCAGCACGTCGTGCTTGCCCAGGTACTCGAGGTAGGCCTCGGCTTTCTTGCGGGCCGTGATGTCGATCAGCGACACCAGCACCAGGTCCCAGGTGGCGAGCCGGTCTTCGAGCACTGCAAACTGCATGTGGATGTTCAGCAGGTCGCCCGTCAATGCGTAGTTGATCACCTCCCGCTGCTGCAGCATCTTTCCGTTCCAGAGGTCCTGCAGCTGCTCGGCGAAGGAGTCTTGCATCTCGTCGCGGAAGATGTCCGAGAGGTTGTCCAGCAGCGTTGCCTTGTCGGCCGCACCGAACATGCGCAGGGTTTCGCGGTTGACGTCGATCACGCGAATCTCGCTCATGCAGCGGGTGACGAACTCCGGGTGCACCTTGATGAAGGTCGTGAAGTCGGTGATGCCCCGTTTTCGTATGTCGTCGAGCAGGGCCTTCACCGCACTGAAGTCTTCCACCCACAACGAAACGGGTGACCGTTCGAACAGTTCGCGCGCGTAGCGTTCGCTCTCCAGGCGCAGCTCTTCGGCGCGAACGCGCGCGGTAATGTCGTCGAGCGACACCAGCACACGGTCCCAAGACTTTTCATAGCCGGGCAGCACCTGCACCCGCACGTGCACGTCGAGCCTTCGGCCGTCGAGCGCGTAGTTGACCGTCTGGTTGTCGAAGGAGAGATTTCCACGCCAGAGCTGGTCCAGCTCGTAGATCACGGGCGCGGTCATGTCGTCCCGAAAGATGCTGTCCAGCCGCGAGAGCAGCTCGGCCTGGCTTTGCGCACCAAAGAGGTTGAGCGTGCTCTGGTTGACGCTCAACACCCGCAGTTGCGCCATGCATTCGCTCACCCGGCTCGGCTCGGCATTCAGGTGGGCCACCAAATCCACCACGCCCGCATTGCGCCACGATTCGAACAGCCGGAGCAGGCCGCTGTAGTCTTCGATCCAGAGCGACATGGGTGCAAACTCGAACATCGACTCGTAGTCGGTGGAAGACGGCATGTACAGCTCCTGGGCGGGTGGGATCTTGCTCCGGATGATGCACCATTTGGCAGTAGGCGTTTTCCAGTCGTTGGACAATGGCCGGGGCACGAAACACAAGGAATTCCGCATGACCACGCTGCAGCAACTTCTAGGTACCGAACTCCCGCTGATCCAGGCGCCCATGGCGGGCATTCAAGGCAGCGCAATGGCCATTGCCGTCAGCAACGCGGGCGGGCTCGGCTCGCTGCCGTGCGCCATGCTGGGCAACGACGCCATTCGCACCGAAATAGGCGCCATCCGCGCGGGCACAGGCAAGCCCTACAACGTCAACTTCTTCTGCCACGTGTCGCCGCAGCCAAGCGCCGAACGCGAGGCGACATGGCGCAACGCGCTGGCGCCGTATTACCGCGAGCACGACATCGATGCGGCATCCATTCCCGCTGGCCCCGGGCGCAACCCCTTCAGCGAGGCGGTGGCCGAGGTGCTGGCCGAGTTCCGTCCGCCGGTGGTGAGCTTTCATTTCGGGTTGCCGCCTGAGCCGCTGCTTGCCCAAGTGCGCGGATGGGGCTCGAAGATCCTCGCCTCCGCCACCACGGTCGACGAGGCGCTGTGGCTGGAGGCGCAGGGTGTCGACGCCATCATTGCCCAGGGGCTGGAGGCCGGCGGCCATCGCGGGCACTTTCTCTCGCACGACTTGACGGCGCAGCTCGGCACCTTTGCGTTGCTGCCGCAAGTGGTGCGTGCGGTTCGCGTGCCGGTCATCGCGGCTGGCGGCATTGCCGATGCAAACGGTGTGGCCGCCGCCATGGCGCTGGGCGCCGCGGGGGTGCAGATCGGCACCGCCTACATGCTCGCGCCCGAAGCCTTCACCAGCGCCTTGCACCGTGCGGCGCTGACAAGCGATGCAGCGCGGCATACCGCGCTGACCAACCTTTTTACCGGCCGCCCGGCGCGGGGCATCATGAACCGCCTGATGCGCGACCTGGGGCCGATCACCGCGGTGGCGCCGGAGTTTCCGCTTGCCACGTCAGCCATTGCACCGCTGCGCGCCAAGGCCGAGGCACAGGGCCGCGGCGACTTTTCACCGCTGTGGTCGGGGCAGAACGCGACGGGCTGCCGCGAGCTCCCGTCCGCCGAGATCACCCGCGCGCTGGCGCAGGGCTTTCACCTCACCGCCTGAACCCTCGCCAGACCCATGCCGCAACTCCATCTGCCCTTCAAGTTTCTCGAACAGCCCTCCAACGCCGGCGTGCGCGAGCCGTGGCTGCTGGTGCTGATGCACGGTGTCGGCAGCAACGAGCAAGACCTGTTCGGCCTGGCGCGGCTCATGCCGCCGCAGTTTCACGTGCTGAGCCTGCGCGCGCCCTATGTGCTGTCGCCCGATGCCTATGCGTGGTTCGAGTTCCAGGTGCTGGCAAACGGCGAGCGCCACATCAATGAAGAGCAGGAGCGCGAAAGCCGCTTTCTCGTCGGCGAGATGATCGCCTCGGCATCGCAGCAGCTCGGCGTGCCGCCGGAGCGCGTGGTGGTCGGCGGTTTCAGCCAGGGCGGCATCATGGCGCTGTCGCTTCTGCTGACGCAGCCCGCGAAGGTGCGCGCCGCGATGGTGTGGCACAGCCGCCTGCTGCCGCAGGTGGTGCCGCACATTGCGCCGCCGGAGGCCTTCGAGGGCAAGGCGCTGTGGGTGAGCCATGGCAGCGCCGACAACGTGATTGCGCCAAGCGCGGCACAAGCCACGCGCGAATTGGCGCGTGGCTTGCCGCTGGCGCTCTCGGGTGCGGACTTTCCCGGCGGGCATGAAATCCGGCCGGCCGAGCTGCAAGGCACGCTGGCGTGGCTTCAGGCGCTCAGCACCTCAGCGGGTACGCCCCAGTCGCGGCCATAGAAGCCTTTTTTCGCTTGGCCGGCGCGTCACAGTGCGTTACGGGATGACGAGGGATGACACCGGGGAGGGCCGCAGAACTGGTGCACCATAGCCGTTCGCCTCCCACTGCAATCCTCGCAAAAGGAATATTGCCGACATGTCCGACAGCGACACCTCCGAATTCAGGCCGCGCCGCGAGAGCTCGGCCGGCACCATCATCATCGGCCTGCTGGCGATAGCGGCCGCTCTCCTGGGCTGGCGCTGGTACCAGCAGCAACAGCCGCAGCCAGTCGAGCCGGCGCCCACCGCGGCCACCGCGCCGAACGACGGGCCCGTGCCCGCACCGCCGCCAGCCCCATTGCCCGAATCGCTGGAGCCCAAGAACCCCATCGATGCGATCGCGCTGCCCGCCTCGGGCCTGCCCACGGTGGCCGATTCCGACACGCGCGTGATGTCGGCGCTGGTCGATCTGCTGGGCAGCCAGAACGTGGCGGAATTCGTGCAGTTCGACGGCGTGGTGCGCCGCTTCGTGGCCACCATCGACAACCTGTCGCGCGAGCAGGCGCCAGCGAGTGCATGGCCGGTGCAGCCCACCAAGCAGCGCTTTGCCACCGAAGGCAAGGGCGAGGCGCAGACCATCGCGGCCAACAATGCCGCGCGCTACAACCCCATTGTGCTGCTTGCGGGGTCGGTCGACCCGGCCAAGGCCGCCAAGACGTATGCGCGGCTCTATCCGCTCTTTCAGAAAGCGTATGAAGAGCTTGGCTATCCAGGCCGCTATTTCAACGACCGGCTCATTGCCGTGATCGACCATCTGCTGCAGGCGCCCGAACCCGCCGGCCCGGTGCAGGTCCGGCTCGTCGAGGTCAAGGGCAACGTGTCGTCGCAGCGGCCCTGGGTGCGCTATGAATACGCCGATCCGCAGCTCGAGTCGCTCTCGTCCGGCCAGAAGATCATGGTGCGGGTGGGGCTGGAAAACGAGCGCAAGCTCAAGGCCAGCCTGCGCGGCTTCCGCGAGCAGATTGCCACGGGCGACATGGCCAAGAAGAAGCAGCGCTGACCCATCGCGCCGTTGACGCGTGCCGATCGCGCGCCGTGTAGGCGCGGGCCGATTGCGCGCGCTGCGGATGCCGTGGATGATTTGTCCTCACGATTTCGAGGACAACCGTATGAACCTGATGAGCGTCGACCTCTACCAGAGTGCTACCGATCCCGAGAAGTTTCTGGCGCTGCCCGCCGGCACCGACCCCGCCGACCTCATGGGGCCGATGACCTTCGACCGGGACTACGCGCACATCAAGCGCTACCAGGAAGCCTTCGAATTCGATCCGTCCGTTCCTTACGCGGGCGTGAACGCCGCGAAGATCGCCGCGGACATCCTCACCGTGAAGTGGGCGATGTACCGCCGCGAAGGCTAGCGAAGCGAAGAAGGCCCCCTGATCAGGCCTCTTCGGTTTCCTGGTATTCGCCCACTGGCACGCAGCTGCAGAACAGGTTGCGGTCACCGTACACGTTGTCGACCCGGCCGATGGGCGGCCAGTACTTGGCCTGCTTGAGTTCGGCCAGCGGAAACGCGCCGAGCTCACGCGAGTAGGGGTGCGACCATTCGGTGCCGAGCAGGCTCGCGGCGGTGTGGGGCGCGTGCTTCAGCGGGTTGTCGTCCTTGGGCCAGACGCCTTCTTCCACGCGGCGGATCTCGCCGCGAATGGCGATCATCGCTTCGACGAAGCGGTCCAGCTCGGCCAGCGGCTCGCTCTCGGTGGGCTCGACCATCAGCGTGCCCGGCACCGGAAAGCTCAAGGTCGGCGCATGAAAGCCGTAGTCGATCAGGCGCTTGGCCACGTCTTCGGCGGTGACGCCGCTGGTGTCCTTGAGCGGGCGCAGGTCCAGGATGCATTCGTGCGCAACGTGGCCGTTGGGGCTTGCGTACAGCGTGGGGTAGTGGTCCTTCAGCCGCGCGCTGATGTAGTTGGCGCTCAGGATGGCGGTTTCGGTTGCGGCCTGCAGCCCCTTGGCGCCCATCATGCGGCAGTACATCCAGCTGATCGGCAGCACGGCCGCATTGCCCAGCGGCGCCGCGGAAACCGCACCGACGCCGTTCGACGCGATGCCGGCCGTCGCATGGCCCGGCAGGTACGGCACCAGGTCTTCGACCACGCACACCGGGCCCACGCCCGGCCCGCCGCCGCCGTGCGGAATGCAGAAGGTCTTGTGCAGGTTCAGGTGGCTCACGTCGCCGCCGAATTCGCCCGGCGCGGCCACGCCGACCAGCGCATTCATGTTGGCGCCATCGACATACACGCGGCCGCCGTGTTCGTGCACCAGCTCGCAGAGCTCTTTCACGCGGGTTTCGAACACGCCGTGCGTGCTGGGGTAGGTGATCATTACCGCGGCCAGCTTGTCGCTGTGCTTTTCGCAGGCGCGCTTCAGGTCGTCCATGTCGACGTTGCCCTGCGCGTCGCAGGCGGTCACCACCACCTGCAGGCCGACCATTTGCGCGCTTGCGGGGTTGGTGCCGTGCGCCGACGAGGGAATCAGGCAGATGTTGCGATGGCCCTGGCCCTTGGCCTCATGGAAGGACTTGATCGCCAGCAGGCCCGCGTACTCGCCCTGCGAGCCGGCATTGGGCTGCAGGCTGATGCCCGCGTAGCCGGTGGCTTCGCAAAGCCACGCGCGCAGCTGCGCGTCGAGCTGCGCATAGCCTTGCTGCTGCTCGGCGGGCGCGAAGGGGTGGATGTTCGCGAACTCGGGCCAGGTGATGGGGATCATCTCGCTGGTCGCGTTGAGCTTCATCGTGCAACTGCCCAGCGGAATCATGCTGCGGTCGAGCGCCAGGTCCTTGTCCGAGAGGCTGCGGATGTAGCGCAGCATCGCCGTCTCGCTCTTGTGCGTGTTGAACACCGGGTGCGTCAGAAAGGCGCTGGTGCGGCGCAGGTCTTCGGGCAGGCGCGGCGCGGTGTTGGCCAGGTCGTCGAAACGCGGCATCGGCGTGCCCGCGGGCACGAACAGGGCCCAGAGCGTTTCGATGTCGGCGCGCGTCGTGGTTTCGTCGAGCGAAATGCCCAGGTGCTGCTGCAGCCGCTGGCGCAAGTTGACGCCGGCCGCGGTGGCGCGCTCGATGATCTTCGGCGTGTCTTCGCCTGTGCGGATGGTCAGCGAATCAAAGGCGGTGCCGTTGACCGGCTCGCGGCCCATTTGCGCCAGGCCCTGCGCAAGGATGGCGGTGAGCGCCGCCACGCGCTGCGCGATGCGGGTAAGTCCGTCGGGCCCGTGGTACACGGCGTACATGCTGGCCACAACGGCCGGCAGCACCTGCGCGGTGCAGATGTTCGAAGTGGCCTTCTCACGGCGAATGTGCTGCTCGCGCGTTTGCAGCGCGAGGCGGTAGGCGGGTTGGCCGTGCGTGTCGACGCTCACGCCGACGAGACGGCCCGGCAGCGAGCGCTTGAATTCGTCGCGGCAGGCCAGGTAGGCGGCGTGCGGGCCGCCGTTGCACAGCGGCATGCCGAAGCGCTGCGTGGTGCCGCAGACGATGTCCGCGTCCCATTCGCCCGGCGGCGCGAGCAGGGTGAGCGCGAGCAGGTCGGCCGCCACGCAGAAGGCGGCGTCGCACTGGTGCGCATGGCCCGCGAGCGGGCGCAGGTCATGCACGTGGCCGGTGGTGGCGGGGTACTGCGCGAGCACGCCGAAGAATTCGCAGCTCGCCATCAAGTGCGGCAGCGTCTCCGACACGGTGCTCACTTTCACCTCGATGCCCAGCGGCGCGGCGCGCGTCTTGATGACCTCGATGGTCTGCGGGTGGCAGTCGCCCGACACCAGGAACACGTTGCTCTTGCTCTTCACGCTGCGCTTGGCGAGCGTCATCGCCTCGGCGGCGGCCGTGGCTTCGTCGAGCATCGAGGCGTTGGCAATGGCCATGCCCGTCAGGTCGCACACCATGGTCTGGAAGTTGAGCAGCGCTTCCATGCGGCCCTGCGAAATCTCGGCCTGGTAGGGCGTGTAGGCGGTGTACCAGGCGGGGTTCTCGAGCACGTTGCGCAAGATCACGCCCGGCGTGTGCGTGCCGTAGTAGCCCTGGCCGATGAAGCTCTTGAACACCTTGTTCTTCGCCGCAATGGCCTTCAGTTCGGCCAGCGCGTCCGCCTCGGTCACCGGCGCGGGCAGCCGCATCGGCCTGGCGCGTCGAATGGCCGCGGGCACGATGCCGTCGATGAGCTCCGCCCGCGTTTCCGAGCCGATCACCGGCAGCATGCGCGCCTCGTCTTCCGCATCGATGCCGATGTGGCGGGCGAGAAATTCTTCGGCGTTCTCTAGTTGTTGCAGGGAAGGCTGGGCGGGAATCGGCATGGCGGTAAAGGCTCGGGGAATGAGGAAGGGCGGCTGAAGAACCCGGCGGATCAGGATTCGGCGGCGAACTTGTCGTAGCTGGCGGCGTCGAGCAGCGCGTCGAGTTGCGACGGCTCGCTGAGCTTGACCTTGAAGAACCAGCCGGCGGCCAGCGGGTCGGTGTTGGCGAGCGAGGGATCGGCGCGCAGGGCTTCGTTCACTTCGGTGATCTCGCCCGACACGGGCATGAACACATCGGCCGCGGCCTTGACCGATTCGACGACACCGGCCACTTCACCTTGCGCAAAGGTCTTGCCCACTTCAGGCAGATCGACAAAGACCACGTCGCCCAGCGCATCCTGCGCGTGCACGGTAATGCCGACAGTGGCTGCGTCGCCTTCGGCCGAGACCCATTCGTGGTCCTTGGTGTACTTGATGCTCATGGTGAAAAACTCCTCGTGGAAAAAATGATCTGATTCAGGCAGCGCAGAGCCTAGCCGCGGTAGTAGCGCGTCGGCACGAAAGGCAGGGTCGAGACTTCCATCGGCACCGGCTTGCCGCGCACGATCGCCTGCACGCGCGTGCCAGGCTCTGAAAACGCGGTGGCCACGTAGCCCATGGCAACCGGGCGATCGGCCGTCGGGCCGAGCAGGCCGCTGGTCACAATGCCGATGTCCCGGCCTTCGAAAGATTGCAGGAGCGTGCCGTCGCGTACCGGAACGCGTTCCAGCGCCACAAGGCCGACGCGCTTGCGCTTCAGGGTGTCGTGGTCGGTGCGGCCCGCGGCGCCGGCCGTAGCGGCGGCCAGTTGCGCCAGCACCTTGGCCGCACCCGGAAAGCCGCCTTCGCGCGCGCCGCCCGTGCGGCGCACCTTCTGGATCGCCCAGTTGAGCGAGGCCTCGACTGGCGTGGTGGTGGTGTCGATGTCGTTGCCGTACAGGCAGAGCCCGGCTTCGAGCCGTAGCGAATTGCGCGCGCCCAGGCCGATGGGCTTGACCTCGGGCTGCGCCAGCAGCAAGCGGGCGAGGGCGTCGGCATCCTTGCCGGCCACCGAAATCTCGAAGCCGTCTTCGCCCGTGTAGCCGCTGCGCGTGGCAAAGGCCGGAATGCCGCCGATCTGCACCGCGCCGCCGGTCATGAACACAAAGCGCTCGATGCCGGGCGACAAGCGGGCCAGCACCGTGGCGGCCTGCGGGCCCTGCAGCGCGAGCAGCGCATGGTCGGGCATGGGCTGCACGTCGCAGCGGGCGCCGATCTTCTGCTGGATATGGGCGAGGTCGGCCACCTTGCAGGCGCCGTTCACGATCACGAAGATCGAGCCGTGCCCTTCGTTGAAGAACATCAGGTCGTCGAGGATGCCGCCTTCGTCGTTCAGCAGCAGCCCGTAGCGCTGCTTGCCGGGCGCCAGGTCGATCACGTCGACCGGCATGAGGGTCTCGAATGCGGCGGCGGCATCGGGCCCCACCAGGCGCAGCTGGCCCATGTGGGAAATGTCGAACAGGCCGGCCGCGTCGCGCGTGTGCTTGTGCTCGGCCATGAGGCCGGCCGGGTATTGCACGGGCATGGAATAGCCGGCAAACGGCACCATGCGGGCACCCAGTTCCACATGCAGGTCGTGCAGGGGCGTCTTGAGCAATGGGGCGTCGGATGATGATGAAGCGGAAGCGGCCACGGGGCACTCCAAAGGGGCAGTCGAATTCCATGGCGCAAGCCATGGGCCACCCCTGCTGTCCGCTTTACCTGAGAGATTCGCCCCACGATCGGGGTTTGCTCCTTCGGTGGGCCGCCGCATCGTCAAGATGCAACGGCCTCTCTCCAGCAAGGAAACGCCGGCATGCGCCAGCGCCTTGTCAGTCCTTTTGCCTGAGCGTTCGGGAAACCCCTGCGCCTTCGGCGGCCTCGCGTGGCGAAGCTCTCTCCTGACCCTTTGAAGTGTAGTGGATCGCGGAAGGCCTCAGTGCACGGTTTCCGAAGCGGGCGGCAGCAACCTTTCGATACGCTCGCGCAGCGATTCGGCCCGCTCGGCGCCTGCGGCTTTCTCGACTTCATTGAGCATCAGCGCGGCAATCGTCAGCATGGCGTCGCGGTCGCGGGCTTCGCGTAGCGCATCGCGCATCTGCAGCGCAAACTTGGGATCGCGCCGCACGAACATGCGCTCGCAGATGTCGAACAGGAACATGCGCGTGGTGGCCAGGGAACGTTTGCCGTCGAAGTTGTCGGTCGAGGTCTCTACACGGATGGGCTCCGCCGCAGGAGCCGGAATCGGCGTGTGTGCCGGGCCCGCCGAAACGGGTAGGGCGGCTTTGGGCTCGGCGACCTGCGCGTCGTGCAGGTACCCACGGTTCATGAGCGCCCGCAGCGTCTGTTCGGCTTCGTCGCGGCTTGCGAACAGTGGGCTGAAGTCGGTCAGCGAACGCCGGCCGTCGGCCATCAGCAGCAACGCGCGCTCGCGCTGGCTGAGCGTGCGCTGCCCGCCTTGCAGTTCGTCGCGTGCCTTGTCGGTCTTGGTGGGAAACATGGCGCCACAGCTTTCGGAATCGAAGGCTGCAGCATCGTTGGGGCTGGTGACATCTTTGTGAAACGTTTTCCTTACAGGGGCATTTGCCGCATAAAAAAGGGCAGCCCGCGAAGGCTGCCCTTTTTAAATCTGGTTTTCCCGTCGCCTGCTACTTGGCGTACACCAGGTCGCGCAGCGCGAGCGATATCCACGGCACGTAGGTAATCACCATCAGGCAGGCCAGGATCACCAGCACGAAGGGAATGAGGTACTTCACGATCCGGTCGAGCGAGATGCGGGCCACCGTGCACGCCGCGAACAGGTTCACGCCGAAGGGCGGGGTGATCATGCCGAGCGCGAGGTTCACCACCATGATGAGCCCGAAGTGCACCGGGTCGACGCCGAAATGCACCGCCACAGGCGCCAGGATGGGCGCGAGCACGATGATGGCCGCGCTGGTCTCGATGAACATGCCGATGACGAAGAGCGCAGCGTTCACGCCCAAAAGGAACATGGTCGGCGACTTCAGCACCTCCTGCAGCCAATGGCCAATGGCGTCGGGCACGCCCGCGCGCGTGATCAGGAAGGCGAACAGGCCCGCGTTGGCGATGATGAACATGATCACCGCCGACGACAGCACCGACTTGCGCAGGATGAGGTACAGGTCCTTGAGCTTGATCTCCCGGTAGATCACCATGCCGACCACCAGCGCATAGAACACCGCCACCGCCGAAGCCTCGGTGGGGGTAAAGATGCCGCCGTAGATGCCGCCCAGGATGATCACCGGCATCAGCAGTGCCCAGCCGGCCTGCCAGGTCGCCTTGCCGAAGGACATGCGGCCGTCGCCGTCGTTCTTGCCCCAGCCCTTCCACTTGCAATACACCCAGACGAACAGCATCAGCGCCAGGCTGATGAGAATGCCGGGGCCGAAGCCCGCAATGAACAGCTCGCCGATGGACACTTCGGCGCTCACGCCGTACAGAATCATCGGAATGGAAGGCGGAATGATCACGCCCAGCTCGGCGCTGGTGGCCTGAAGCGCCGCCGCGTACGCGGTGGGGTAGCCGTGCTTGATGAGCGCCGGAATCAGGATGGCGCCGATGGCAAAGGTGGTGGCCACCGAAGAGCCCGACACCGCCGCAAAGATCATGCAGGTGAGCACGCAGGTCATGGGCAAGCCGCCCTGCACGCCGCCTACGATGCTCTTGGCAAATTCGACCAGCCGGCGCGAGATGCCGCCGGTTTCCATCAGGTTGCCGGCCAGGATGAAGAACGGAATGGCCGCCAGCGGAAACTTGTTGATCGAATTGAACATCTCCTTCACGGAGATGAGCATGTTCACGTTGGCCACCTGGATACCCAGGATCGATGCGAGCCCGATGGACACCGCCACTGAAACCGACAGTGCAAAACACAGCACCATCGTTGCAACCATCACGGGGGTCATTGCGCGGTCTCCAGTTCGAGCCGCTTGGGATCGAGAAAATTACCAACGATGCCGAACAGGCAAAAAACGGAACCGACCGGCAGCGCCAGGTACGACCACATCATCGACACGCTTTCGAGCCCGGCCATCGATTGCACGCGCCCGCGCATGGCGTAATCCCAGCCCCACCACAGAATGACCAGCATCAGCGCCAGTGCCGCGATGCTGACCGCGGCGTCTAGCACGCGCTTGACGCGCGGCGGGCTCCAGCGGTAGAGCACGTCCACGCTCACCATCGCGCCTTGCCGGAATGCCATCGGAATGCCGAGGAACACCATCCAGATCAGGCTCATGCGGATCAGGATCTCGCTCCATTCGGCCGGTTGCTCGAGCACGAAGCGCGTGACGATCTGGAACACGCCCAACCCCGAGGCGATGACCAGCATCACGCAGGCGGCAATCATCGAGAAGCCGGTGGTCCAGCGCTCGATGCCGAGAAATTTTTCTTTCATCTGCAGTCGTGATGTTGAAAACAAAAAAGCCCGCCAGATGGAACTGAGCGGGCGCCCGATGCTATCTAAAAGATAGCATCATGAAAATCACTTGAAGTCGCGGATCTTGTCGAGGTTGGCCTTGCCGAAGTCCTTTTCGAACTGGGCATTCACCGGCGCCAGCGCGGCGACGAACTTGGTCTTGTCGACGTTGTCGATCACGGTCATGCCCTTGGCGCGCAGGTCGGCCACGCCCTTGGCATCGTCTTCGTCCACGCGCGCGCGGTTGGCCTTGGTGCCTTCCTTGGCGGCCTCGAGGAAGGCCTGCTTGTCGGCCGCGCTCAGCTTGTCGAACGCTGCCTTGTTCATCACGAAGATGCAAGGCGAGTAGACGTGCCCGGTAAGCGACAGGTGCTTTTGCACCTGGTCGAACTTGGCCGCGATGATGACCGACAGCGGGTTTTCCTGGCCGTCGACCGTACCCTGCTGCAAGGCGGTGAACACTTCGGGGAAAGCCATGGGCGTGGTGACGATGCCGAAGGTCTTGTAGGCCGCAATGTGCACCGGGTTTTCCATGGTGCGCATCTTCAGGCCCTTGAGGTCTTCCGGCGCCTTCACGTCGCGCTTGCTGTTGGTCATGTGGCGGAAGCCGTTCTCGGCCCATGCCAGCGCCTTGAAGCCCTTGGCGTCGAACTTGGTCAGCAGGTCCTGGCCGATGGGGCTGTCGAGCACGGCGCGCGCGTGGGCCTTGTCGCGGAACAGGAACGGCACGTCAAGGATCTTGGTCTCCGGCACGAAATTGGGCACCGGCCCGGTGGAGGAGAGCGCCAGTTCCTGGGTGCCCAGCTGCACGGCCTCGATCGACTCGCGCTCGCCGCCCAATGAGCCGTTGTAGAAGGTCTGAACCTTGTAGCGGCCCCCGGTGCGCTTTTCGACTTCCTTGGCAAAGACGTCGATCGCCACGCCCTGGTGCGAGTTCTGCGCGGTCGAAATGCTGATCTTCATGGTGGTCTGCGCGAAGGCGGCGCACGCCATGCCCATGCCCAGAACCAGGCCGGCGGCCAGTCGGGTCAATTTCATTGTGTTGTCTCCAGAGAAAAGAAGTCGCGAAGAAAAGGCGGGAACCAAGAGAACTCCGCGGGCAGCCGCCGACTATGCCGTAACAGGGAGCTTCACCGCGTCGGGATTTTCACGGACGTAGTCACGAATAACTACTTCGAAATCGGCGTCCGCCGAAAGCCCCAGGCGTTTGGCGCGGGCGGTTTCGATGCGTCCGGGCCAGGTTTTCACGATGCGCTGGATGGCCGGATCGGGTGTGCGGTCGAGCAGGGCGGTGGCTGCCTTGCCGGCCACGCGTTCGAGCGCGGCCGCCATTTCACCCACCGTGGTGGAAAGCGAAGGCAGGTTCAGTGCGGTGCGCGGGCCCCAGTCGGCGTCGCTTGCCTCCGCCGCCCGGATGATGCCTTCGACGGTGCGGGCCGGCGACGCGATGGCCACGGGTGTTTCGTCAGGCACCGGGCAGGCGGCGCGAATGCCCGCGAGCGGCTCGCGGATCATGCCGCTGAAAAAGCCCGATGCCGCGCCGTTGGGCTTGCCGGGGCGCACGCTCACGGTCATCAGGCGCACGCTGCGCCCGCGGATGAAGCCCTTGCGCGTGTAGTCGGCCACCAGCTGCTCGCCGATGAATTTCTGGATGCCGTAGCTGGTCTGCGGCGTGGGCAGCGTGTGGTCTTCGATCACCGGCGGCAGCGGCTGCTCGGGTGAATCGCCGAACACCGCGAGCGAGCTGGCAAACACCACCAGCGGCCGGGTGCTCACGGCGCGCGCCTTCTCGAGCAGCGCGTTCGTGGCGGCAAAGTTGCTGCGCATGCCCAGGTCGAAATCGGCCTCGCATTCGCCGCTGACCGCGGCGGCCAGGTGAAAGATGGCATCCGCTTCGCGCCAGAGCGCCGTGTCGGGCGATGCCAGCTGCTCGTTCAAGTCGCCAAGCGCGGCGGCAATGCGCGGGTCGGCCGCGAGGTCGGCTGGCGGCGCGACGCGGTCGACCAGGGTGATGCGGGAAATGTCGCGGGCCGGGGCACCCGCAAGCGAGAGCTGGCCCTGCTTCAGCAGCGTGCGGGCAAGGCGTGCGCCAACGAAGCCGGCACCGCCGGTAATGACGATCTGCATGGTTGTCTTGTCTCCTTCGCAATGAGCATAGCGCAGCGGAGCCCCTGCTCAGGCGACACTCGCCGCTCGCACAAACAAGAAACCGGACGATCGGAAAACGATGAACCTGCGATTCGTTGAAGCCTTTCACTGGGCCGTGGCGCTCAAGAGCGTGACCCGTGCGGCCGAGAAGCTGCACCTCACCCAATCGGCGCTCTCCAGCCGCATTGCGGCGCTCGAGCGCGAGCTGGGCGTGCTGCTGCTCGACCGGCGCGACAAGCAGTTTCGCCTCACGGTGGCGGGGCAGCGCTTTCATGCTTTCGCGCAGAAGCTGCTCGAGATGCAGATGCACATCAAGGCCGAGATGGGCTCGGGCGCCGTGCGCGAGGCCGTGCTGCGCGTGGGCGCCATCGAGTCGGTGGTGCACAGCTGGCTCACCGGTTGGCTCAAGCACATGCGGGCGACGCACCCGGACTTCGAACTGGAGCTCACCGTCGAAACCACGCCGGTGCTGGTCGACCAGCTTCAGCGCGGCAAGCAGGATCTGGTGTTTGCCGCACTGCCCGCTGCCGGCGACGGCGTGCGCACTCGCGCCGTGCCGCCGATGCCCATGTGCTTCGTCGGCCACCGGGAGCTGCACCTGAAGCGGCGCTATCGCCTGCCGGACCTGCTCTCGCTCGACCTGTTGACCTTTCAACGCGGATCGCAGCCGCACGTGGCGCTG
Source organism: Variovorax sp. CCNWLW186 (assembly GCF_037203865.1). Taxonomy (NCBI): domain Bacteria; kingdom Pseudomonadati; phylum Pseudomonadota; class Betaproteobacteria; order Burkholderiales; family Comamonadaceae; genus Variovorax; species Variovorax sp. CCNWLW186. The sequence goes on from NZ_JBBCBO010000006.1 coordinate 23,662, forward strand.
CTCGAGCTGTTCCGCGATGCCGGCAGCCCGCCGCCGCGCGTGCATGCGATCTCTTCAATTTCGGCGATGGCGCAGTTGGTGGAAGCGGGCTTTGGCGTGGCCACGCTGCCGCGTGCGGTGGTCGAGCCGCTGGCGCGGCGCCTGCCGCTGCGCGTGCTGCCCTGCGACGACACGCTGGAGCCGCTGCCCATCTACGCGAGCTACCGCGACGATCCGTCTTCGCCGCTGCCGGAGGCCGCGCTCGGCTCCGCCGTGGTGCATGCATCGCACCGCATGGGGTCATCGAAAAAATCGATGGACTGAGCGAGAAAATTTGCGTTGGCGTTCGTGAGCGCGGATTCCCACAATCCGTCGCATCACACCACAGCGATGCATCGGGCATCGAAAACGCCAAATGTCGAACCGCCAATCCTTCGTAGAACAACCCGGCGCGGCGAGCAGCGCACTGGCCGTGCGTCAGGCCTGCCGCAGCGGCTCGCTGGCCGCCCACACCAGCGGCCTCGCCAGTGCCCATGTGCAGGGCAACCTGGTCGTCCTGCCCAAGGCGCACGCCGCCGACTTCCTGCGCTTTTGCCAGGCCAACCCCAAGCCGTGCCCGTTGCTCGGCGTATCGGAAGCCGGTGACCCGGCATTGCCGGCGCTCGGCGAGGACATCGACATTCGCACCGACCTGCCGCGCTACCGCGTGTGGCGAAACGGCGTGCTGGTGGATGAGCCCACCGACGTGCGTGCGCTGTGGAGCGACGACATGGTGAGCTTCGTCATCGGTTGCTCCTTTACCTTCGAACACGCGCTGATGGCCGAAGGCATCGTGCTGCGCCACGTGGAGCAAGGGCGCAACGTGGCGATGTACCGCACGTCGGTGGCTACCACGCCGGCAGGGGCCTTTCACGGCCCGATGGTGGTGTCGATGCGCCCGCTGCGCGCGGCCGATGCCATTCGTGCGGTGCAGATCACCTCGCGCTTTCCGGCGGTGCACGGCGCGCCGGTGCACATCGGCGATCCGGCGCTGATCGGCATCCGGTCGATTGCCGATCCCGACTACGGCGTTGCGGTCGAGGTCATGCCGGACGAGCTGCCTGTGTTCTGGGCCTGCGGCGTCACGCCGCAGGCCGCGCTGGCCGCCGCCAGGCTGCCGTTCGCCATCACGCATGCGCCGGGCTCGATGCTTGTGACCGACCTGCTGCACCACCGCCTGGCCGCGTTCTAGGCCTCCGTTCTTTTCCCCAAATCTCATACCTGGAGACAACCGATGAAGACCACCCTCGACGCCGCGCAGACGGCCGACGACGCACAAGCCGAAGGCAGTTGGCTGCGCACGCTCAACCCGAACGAAAAACGCACGCTCACCGCGTCGTTCAGCGGCTATGCGGTCGATGCGTTCGACTATTACACGCTGCCGCTGGTCACGCCCATCCTGCTGTCGCTGTGGGGCATGAGCAAGACCGAGATGGGCCTGATCGGCACGGCCACGCTCGTGGCTTCCGCCATCGGTGGCTGGGGCGCGGGCATCCTGGCCGATAAATACGGGCGGGTGCGCATCCTGCAGCTCACCATCCTGGTGTTCGCGATCTTCACCTTTGCCTGCGGCCTGGCGCAAACGCCTGAGCAGTTGCTGATTGCGCGCACGCTGCAGGGCTTGGGCTTTGGCGGCGAATGGGCGGTGGGCTCGGTGCTCATTGCCGAGATGATCCGGCCGGCCTACCGGGGCAAGGCAGTAGGGCTGGTGCAGAGCAGCTGGGCGGTAGGGTGGGGCGCGGCGGTGCTGGTGTCGATGGCGCTGTTCTCGTTCTTGCCGCCGGAGTATTCGTGGCGCGTGATGTTCATGCTGGGGCTGCTGCCGGCGGTGCTGATCGTGTTCATCCGCCGCTCGATCCGTGATCCGGAGATCTATGTGCAAAGCCGCGCGGCCGTCGAACGCGGCGAGCGCAGCGGCAACTTCCTCGCGATCTTCAAGCCGGGGATGCTGCGCACCACCGTGCTCGCGAGCCTGCTTTTCACGGGCATGCAGGGCGGCTACTACGCCATTGGCGTGTGGTTGCCGACCTTCCTGAAGAACGAGCGGCATCTCACGGTGCTGGGTTCGGGCGGCTACCAGTTCATGTTCATCGTCGGCGCCTTCATCGGCTACCTGTGCGGCGCCTATCTCTCGGACCGCCTGGGCCGGCGCCGTGCCTTCATCCTGTTCGCCATCGGGGCGGGGTCGCTGGTCTATGCGTACACGCTGCTGCCGATTACCGACAGCCTGATGCTGCTGCTCGGCTTTCCGCTCGGCTTCTTCATGTCGGGCATTTTCAGCGGCGCGGGCGCCTTCCTGTCCGAGCTGTTTCCCAATGAACTGCGCGGCTCGGGGCAAGGTTTTTGCTACAACTTCGGGCGCGGCATCGGCGCCACCTTTCCGGCCCTGGTGGGCGTGTTGAGCGACCGCATGCATCTTTCGCTCGGTACCTCCATCGGCATCTGCGCGGCGGTGGCCTATGCCATGGTGGTGATCGTGGCGCTCTGTCTTCCGGAGACGCGCGGACGCGACCTGCGCCAGAACTGATCCGAAGCATTTTTCTCTTTTCCCTGCGAAGCCCTTTCTCTCATGACCACGCATTCCCTTCTTCCGTCACGCTGGCAGTTCTGGATCGACCGCGGCGGCACATTCACCGACCTGGTGGGCCGCGACCCCGAGGGCGGCCTGCACACGCTCAAGCTGCTGTCCGAAAACCCCGAGCAGTACAAGGATGCCGCGGTCGAAGGCATCCGCCGCCTGCTGAAGCTGAAGCCCGGCGAACCCGTGACCCCCGAGCGCGTGGAGTGCGTGAAGATGGGCACCACGGTGGCCACCAATGCACTGCTGGAGCGCAAGGGCGAGCCCACGGTGCTGGTCACCACGGCGGGATTTCGCGATGCGCTGCGCATCGCCACGCAGGCGCGGCCGCGCCTGTTCGACCGCCGCATCGTGCTGCCGGAGCTGCTGTACGAGCGCGTGATCGAGGCTGGCGAGCGCATGGATGCGCAAGGCGCCGTCGTGCAACCGCTCGACGAAGGTGCGCTGCGCTCGGCGCTGCAACAGGCCTTCGATGCCGGGCTGCGGGCCTGCGCCATCGTCTTCATGCATGGCTGGCGCCACACCGCACACGAACTCGCGGCCGAGCGCATTGCCAGGGCGATCGGCTTCACGCAGGTGTCGGTGTCGCACAAGACCAGCCCGCTCATGAAGCTGGTGCCGCGCGGCGATACCACGGTGGTCGATGCCTACCTGAGCCCGATTCTTCGGCGCTACGTGGAGCAGGTGTCGCGGCAGATGCCGGGCGTGCCGCTGTTCTTCATGCAGAGTTCGGGCGGACTCACGCAGGCCGATCGCTTCCAGGGCAAGGACGCCATCCTTTCGGGCCCCGCGGGCGGCATCGTCGGCATGGTGCGCACCGCGCTCGATGCCGGCCATGCACGCGTGATCGGCTTCGACATGGGGGGCACTTCCACCGACGTGTCGCACTATGCCGGCGAGTTCGAGCGTTCGTTCGAAACCCAGGTGGCCGGCGTGCGCATGCGCGCGCCGATGATGAGCATCCACACGGTGGCAGCGGGCGGCGGCTCGGTCATCGCCTTCGACGGCGCGCGGCTGCGCGTGGGCCCGGAATCGGCCGGCGCCAACCCGGGGCCGGCCAGCTACAGGCGCGGCGGGCCGCTCACCACCACCGACGCGAACGTGCTGCTCGGCAAGATCCAACCCACGCACTTTCCGCATGTGTTCGGCCCCAATGCCGATGAACCGCTGGACCTGGTTGCCGCACGGCGAGGTTTCGACGCGATGGCGCGCCGTATGTCGGAGGCCACGGGCCGCGCAGTGAGCGCGGAAGAAGTGGCGAGCGGCGCCTTGCGCATTGCCGTGGCCAGCATGGCCAATGCCATCAAGCGGATTTCGGTGGCGCGCGGCTACGACGTCACGCAGTACACGCTGCAGTGCTTCGGCGGCGCGGGCGGGCAGCACGCCTGCCTGGTGGCCGACGCGCTGGGCATGCGCAGCGTCTACCTGCATCCGCTGGCGGGCGTGCTCTCGGCGTTCGGCATGGGGCTGGCCGACCAACTGGCCATGCGTGAATTGGCGCTGGAGCGCAGGCTCGACGCACAAGGGCTGGCTGCGGCGCGCGATGCGGCAGGCACTCTGGCGGCGCAGGCAAAAGGAGAACTGCGCGAGCAGGGCGTGGCGGATGCGGCCATTGCCGCGGTGCACCGCGTGCAGCTGCGCTACGAAGGCACCGACACCGCGATGGCCTGCGCGCTGCCCATGAAGGAGTCGGCCGAAGAAGCCATCGCCGCGATGCGTGAGGAGTTCGAGGCCGGCTATCGACGCCGCTTCGCCTTCCTGATGGCGGAACGCGCGCTCGTCATCGAGGCCGTGACGGTCGAAGCCGTAGGTGCCGGCGAGCGCCGCGCACCGCCGGCCGCCCCGGCCGATGCAGCGTCATACGCACCCGAGCCGCTGGCGGCGGTGCGCATGTACTGCGAGGCCGACGAAGAGGCCGCCGGCTGGCGCAACGCCGCGCTGTTCGACGAGGCAGCCCTCCGCCCCGGCGCGTCCGTCGACGGCCCCGCCATCCTCGCGGGCCGCAACGCCACCACGGTGATCGAACCCGGCTGGCAGGCGCGCGCCACCCCGGCCGGCATCGAGCTGCACCGCGTTCGGCCACGCGTGGCCACGCAGGCCATGGGCACCAGTGCCGACCCGGTAATGCTCGAGGTGTTCAACAACCTCTTCATGAACATCGCCGAGCAGATGGGCCTGCGGCTGCAGAACACGGCCTACTCGGTCAACATCAAGGAGCGGCTCGATTTTTCTTGCGCGCTGTTCGATGTGCAAGGCAACCTTATCGCCAATGCGCCGCACATGCCGGTGCACCTGGGCTCGATGAGCGAATCGATCAAGACCGTGATCGACGGCAACCCCGGCATGAAGCCCGGCGACGTCTTCGTGCTGAACGACCCGTACCACGGCGGCACGCACCTGCCCGACATCACGGTGGTCACGCCCGTGTATCTGGCGGCAGCCGATGCGCGGCCCTCGTTCTACGTCGCCTCGCGCGGCCACCACGCCGACGTGGGCGGCATCACACCCGGCTCGATGCCGCCGTTCTCCAGAAGCATCGAAGACGAAGGCGTACTGATCGACAACTTCAAGCTGGTAGAGGGCGGCCGCCTGCGCGAAGCCGAGCTTCGCGCGCTGCTGGGAAGCGGGCCTCATCCGTCGCGCAACATCGAGCAGAACCTCGCCGACCTGCGCGCGCAGATCGCCGCCAACGAGAAGGGCGTTCAGGAGCTGCAGGCCATGGTGGCGCAATTCGGCCGAGAAACCGTGGCCGCCTACATGGGCCACGTGCAGGACAACGCCGAGGAGTCGGTGCGACGCGTCATCACCGCACTGAAGAACGGCGAGTTCACGCTGCCGCTGGACAACGGTGCGCAGATTTGCGTGCGCGTCACGGTCGATGCGATCAAGCGCTCGGCCACCGTCGACTTCACCGGTACCAGCGCGCAACTGCCCAACAACTTCAACGCCCCGCGCGCCATCACCATGGCGGCCGTGCTCTACGTGTTCCGCACGCTGGTCGACGACGACATTCCGCTCAACGCGGGCTGCCTCAAGCCCATCGAAGTGATCGTGCCGAGCGGGTGCATGCTCAACCCGCTGCCGCCGGCCGCGGTGGTGGCGGGCAATGTCGAAACCTCGAGCTGCGTAACCAACGCGCTCTACGGTGCACTGGGCGTCATGGCGGCGAGCCAGTGCACCATGAACAACTTCACCTTCGGCGACGGCGAGCACCAGTACTACGAAACCATTTCGGGCGGCTCTGGCGCCGGCCCCGGCTTCGACGGCACGAGCGTGGTGCAGACCCACATGACCAACTCGCGGCTTACCGACCCCGAGGTGCTCGAATTCCGCTACCCGGTGCGGCTCGACAGCTACCGGCTGCGCGCCGGCTCAGGCGGGGCAGGGCGCTGGCGAGGCGGCGACGGCGGCGTGCGGCGCGTGCGCTTCCTGGCGCCCATGACGGCATCGATTCTCAGCAATGGCCGGCTCTACGGAGCGTTCGGCGGGTCGGGTGGCGAAGCCGGCGCGGTGGGTGTCAACCGCGTGGAGCGGGTCGACGGCACGGTCGAGACGCTGGACCACATCGGGCAGGTGCAGATGGCAGCGGGGGACGTGTTTGTGATCGAGACGCCTGGCGGGGGCGGTTGGGGCGAAGGCGGCCGTTGAATTGCGTGCTGTCTCGGTGGGCGCGATCCCGCCGACGGGGTACCTTGCTCCGCGAATGTCCCCCGGCCTGCGGCCTCCTCCTTTATTTCGCTGCGCAAGGCACCCCATCGACGGGATCGTTATTCGCGCCGGTCGTTGATCGAGCGGAACAAGCGCAGCGCCCGGTGGCCTTTGCACGCGCCCTGAACAAGAGCGCCTAAAGCAACAACCCGGAGGAGTTACATCCCCACGTAGTTAGGCCCGCCGCCCCCCTCAGGCGTAACCCACACGATGTTCTGCGTCGGGTCCTTGATGTCGCAGGTCTTGCAGTGCACGCAGTTCTGCGCGTTGATCTGCAGGCGCTGCTTGCCGTCATCGGTGCCCACGAACTCGTACACACCCGCCGGGCAATAGCGGCTTTCAGGACCTGCGAACTTCGAGAGGTTGATGTTCACCGGAACCGACGCATCCTTGAGCGTCAGGTGGGCCGGCTGCTGCTCCTCGTGGTTGGTGTTGCTGATGAACACGCTCGACAGCCGGTCGAACGTGAGCTTGCCGTCCGGCTTCGGGTAGACGATGGGCTTGCACTCCGCCGCCGGCTTGAGATACATGTGGTCGGGCTTGTTGCGGTGCAGGGTCCACGGAATGTTGCCCTTCAGCAGCCACTGTTCGATGCCGTTCATGAGCGTGGCAATGCCCAGCCCCTTCTTGAACCAGGCCTTGAAGTTGCGTGCCTTCTTCAGCTCCGTATAGAGCCAACTCTTCTCGAACGCGGCCGGGTAGGCCGTGAGCTCGTCGTGCTGGCGACCGGCCTGCACTGCGTCGAAAGCGGCTTCGGCCGCCAGCATGCCCGTCTTGATGGCAGCGTGGCTGCCCTTGATGCGGCTCACGTTCAGGTAGCCCGCCTCGCAGCCGACCAGCGCACCGCCCGGGAACACCGTCTTGGGCAGCGACATCAGCCCGCCGGCCGTGATGGCGCGCGCGCCGTAGCCGATGCGCTTGGCCGGCTTGATGCCCTTGGCCTCGTCGCCTTCAAGGTACCAGCGGATGTTGGGATGCAGCTTCCAGCGCTGCATTTCGTCGAACGGGCTCAGGTAGGGGTTGCTGTAGTCCAGGCCCGTGATGAAGCCCATGGAAATCTTGTTGTCCTCCATGTGATAGAGGAATGCGCCGCCGTAGGTGTCGCTCTTCATCGGCCAGCCGGCGGTGTGCAGCACAAAGCCCGGCTGGTGGCGCTTGGGGTCGATCTCCCACACTTCCTTCACGCCCAGGCCATAGGTCTGCGGATCGCGGCCTTCGTCGAGCTTGAACCTGGCGATGAGCTGGCGGCCCAGGTGGCCGCGCGCGCCTTCGGCAAACACCGTGTACTTGCCCAGCAGCTCCATGCCCAGCTGGAAGTTTTCGGTCGGCTCGCCGTCCTTGCCTACGCCCATGTTGCCGGTGGCCACGCCGCGCACCGAGCCGTTCTCGTTGTAGAGCACCTCGGCCGCCGGAAAGCCCGGAAAAATTTCGACACCCAGGTTTTCGGCCTGCTGCGCCAGCCACTTGGTGAAGGCACCCAGGCTGATGATGTAGTTGCCGTGGTTCTGGAAGCAGGCCGGCAGAAAGGCGTTGGGGGTGCGCAGGCCCGATTTTTCGCCCAGGAACACCATTGCGTCGTCGGTGACGGGTTGGTTCAGCGGGGCGCCTTGCTCCTTCCAGTCGGGCAGCAGCTCGTTCAGCGCGCGCGGGTCCATGATGGCACCCGAGAGAATGTGCGCGCCGGGCTCGGAGCCCTTTTCGAGCACCACCACCGAGATTTCCTTTTCGTGCTGCGCGGCCAGCTGCTTGAGCCGGATGGCGGTCGAGAGGCCGGCCGGGCCGCCGCCGACGACCACCACGTCATATTCCATGGATTCGCGGGGGCCGAACTGGGCGAGGATTTCGTCGTGGGTCATGTGGGTCTCGTCGATAATGATTTGAGGCTCGGACGCTTCGAGGGCGCGAAACATTTTATGTGGAGTGCAGGGCGTCACCTCGGCGACTCGGCAACGACTCAACAGGACCGCTTTTCATGGCTTACAGCATCGATCTTTCGGGCCGCGTGGCCTTCGTCACCGGCGCTTCCAGCGGGCTGGGCGCGCAGTTCGCGAAAACGCTGGCGCGCGCCGGTGCCGCCGTGGTGCTCGCGAGCCGCAGGGTCGAAAAGCTCAAGGAACTGCGCGCCCGCATCGAAGGCGAGGGCGGCGACGCCCACGTGGTCGAGCTCGACGTGACCGAAATCGGCAGCATCAAGGCCGCCGTGGCGCGCGCCGAAACCGAAGTGGGCCCCATCGACATCCTGGTCAACAACTCGGGCGTGAGCACCACCCAGCGCCTGCAGGACGTGACGCCCGACGACTACGACTACATCTTCGACACCAACGTGAAGGGCTCCTTCTTCGTTGCGCAAGAGGTCGGCAAGCGCATGCTGGCGCGCGCCAAGGGCTCGGCGCCGGGCACCTACATCGGCGGGCGCATCATCAACATCGCCTCGGTGGCGGCGCTCAAGGTCATGCCGCAGATCGGCGCCTACTGCATGAGCAAGGCTGCCGTGGTGCAGATGACCAAGGCCATGGCGCTCGAGTGGGGCCGCTTCGGCATCAACGTGAACGCACTGTGCCCCGGCTACATCACCACAGAGCTCAACGAAGACCATTGGGCCTCCGAAGGCGGCGCCAAGCTCGTGAGCATGCTGCCGCGCAAGCGCGTGGGCAAGCCCGAAGACCTGGACGGCCTCATCGTGCTGCTGGCCAGCGGGCAGAGCCATTTCGTGAACGGCGCGGTGATTGCCGCCGACGACGGGTTCGCGCTCTGACGCCGCGCGCCTGGGTTGGCATAGCCGCCGGGCTGGGGGCAGGGGCGCTCTGGGGCCTGGTGTTCGTGGCGCCGCGCATGGTCGGGCACTTCGGCATGATCGACATCACGGCCGCGCGCTTCGCGGTGTTCGGCGCCATCTCGGGCCTGGCGGTGTTCACGCGGCCCGCGTCGCTGCGCTGGCCGAACAGGCGCCAGGCGATGGCGGCGCTGGGCCTCAGCGTGCTGGGCTTCAGCGGCTACTACCTGCTGCTGGCCTTCGGCATTGCGGCGGCGGGCACCGAGGTGCCCAGCCTCATCATCGGCACCATCCCGGTCTGGATGATGCTGCTCGGCCGGCCCGCGGGGCTGCGCATGCGGGCACTGCTGCCCGGCCTGGTGCTCACGGGCGCGGGCATTGCGCTCATGGTCTACGGCGCCTGGTCGGCGCAGCACGGCACGGCCGGCAACGGCGTTCGCTTCGGCTGGGGCATTGCATTGGCGCTCTGCGCCATGGCAAGCTGGACGGTGTACGGCTTGCTCAACGCCGCCTGGCTGCAGCGCCATACCGAGCTCAACGCGACCGACTGGGCCAACTGGCTCGGCATTGCAACCGGCGTGGGCGCCTTGCTGCTGTGGGTGGTGGCCGGCAGCGACGTGGCCACGCTTCGCGCGCAGCCCCAAGGCATGCTCTTCGTCTGGCTCGCATTGGCGGGCGGGTTCGGCTCTTCATGGCTCGCTACCATTCTCTGGAACATCGCGAGCCAGCGCCTGTCGGCCAGCCTGTGCGGCCAGCTGATCGTGAGCGAGACGCTGTTCGCTCTGCTCTATTCATTTCTTTGGGACGGGCGCTGGCCGCAAGCCACCGAGCTGGCGGCCGCGCTTTTGTTCGTTCTTGGCATCCTCGCATCCATCAAGGCCCACCGATGAGAATCGAAATTCCCGAAAAGAAGAAGTTCGTGTACGAAATGTCGATCCCGATCCGCTGGGGCGACATGGACGCCATGGGGCACCTGAACAACGGCACCTACTTTCGCTACCTGGAAACCGCGCGCATCGACTGGATACATTCGCTCGGCATCCAGCCCACCCCCGGCGGCGAAGGCATGGTGATCGTCAATGCCTTCTGCAATTTCTACCGCCAGATCGAGTATCCCGGCAGTGTGCTCATCAAGATGTACGTGAGCGACCCGGCGCGAACCACCTTCGAGAGCTGGGCCACCATGGCTCGCGCCGAGGCGCCCGACGTGATCTGCGCCGCGGGCGGGGCAACCACGATCTGGGTCGACTTTCCCAAGCAGAAAGCGCTGCCCTTGCCCGACTGGCTGCGCGCGGTGGTGAGTGAGTAGGTCAGCGATGCAGCTGAAGAAGGCGCTCGCGCTTGCATGCCTAACGTTGCTGGCTGGCTGGAGCCATGCGCAGAACACCGCCGCCCCGCGCGAATGTGCCGCCGGCGCGCCTTTCCTGAGTGCCGATGCCTTGAAGAAGTCGGGCGTCGAGTTTCCGCTGTTCAAGCGGTATTGCTACACCGACAAATCCGGCAGCTACGCGCTGCTGCTCGGCGAAAAACAGGATCGCCCGTTTCCCGAAGAGCTGCTGTCCTCGGCCATCCAGGCCGCGCTCTACAAGGTGGACAGCGACAACCTGCTCACCAGGCAATGGGCGATCCGCGACTTTGCCGGGGAGCAGGCGGTGGGCGTCAACTTCCGCACCAGGCTCTTCGAGTTCGCGGACATCGACGGCGACGGCCTGGTCGACCCTGTCCTTGTCTACCGCTTCTTCGAACCGGAGGACGACGGGCACGTCAATGTCGATCCGTTTTCAGGGCGCGCAAAGATCATTGCCTTTCACCAGGGCCGCAAGGCTACCATCCATGCCGTTACCGGGCAGCTCGACGGCCAGCGCAGGACGACCGGCAACAGCGGCTACTTCGCCTTGCCGAAAACAGTGCAACGGCACCTGGTGAAGAAAATGGCCGCGATGTACAGCGCCCGCCAGTTCGGCTTCGACAACTCCTACGGCTTCGCACCGCAGAAGGAGCCCGCAGGCCGCTGACGCTCTGGCCTCAGGCCGGCGGCAGCACGATGCGCGCTTCGAAACCGCTGGCGGCACCCGCTGGGGGCGATGCCAGTTCGAGCCTTGCGTTGTGCTTCTCGACAATGGTGGCCACGATCGACAGGCCCAACCCGTAGCCCGCGCGGTCCGAGCTGTGGCGCACATGCCGCTGCTGCAAGGAGGCGAGCTGCGCCGCGCTCGCGCCGGGTCCGAAGTCGCGCACCGCGAGCGTGCAGGGCGCCATCACCTCCACCACCACGCGCGCGCACTCGCTGTAGCGCAATGCGTTTTCCACCAGGTTGCGCAGCGCGATCGCGAGCGCGTCGACGTCGCCCACTGCCACCGGGGCGGCACTGTCGGGCAGCTTGAGGCCCAACCGCTCGTTGACCTGCGGATCGTTCCAGAACTCTTGCACCACGGTGCCGGCAAGCTGGACCAGGTCGACCCGCGACCGCGCGAGCGACGCGCCCGACTCGGCCCGCGACAGTTGCAGCAGCTTTTCGGTACGGTGGCTGAGCATTTGCAGCGCATCGAGCGCGGCCTGCACATCGTTGCGCTGAAGATCGTGCTCGAGCGCCGTTTGCAGGCGCAGCCGAGCCGCGGCCAGCGGCGTTCGCAGCTCGTGCGCGGCGTTGGCGGCCAGGGCACGTTCGACATCGAGCGAATGCGACAGCCGCTCCAGCAGGCTGTTGACGTGATCGCCCACGGAGCGCAGCTCGCGCGGCAGGCCGGGCAGGGCAATGGGCCGCAGGTCGGAGCCGCTGCGCTTCTCGATCTCGCCCGCAAGCTGCTGCAGCACCCGCAGTTCGGTGCGGGCCACGTTGCGCAGCACCAGCGCCAGGAGCGGGAGCACGGCACCAAGCGGAATGATCAGGCCGAAGAGCGTGCGGTTCAGCGCCGAACGCCGCTCGTCCAGCGGATCGGCCACCTGGAAATAGAGGGTCCGCGTGGGGTGCCTCACGGTATAGATGCGCCAGGTCTGGTTGTTGGCAAAGCCCGAGGCCAGCGGAACGTCGAAGGCATTGGTGGGTGCCTCGGCCGAGCGCAGCAGCACCTGTTCGTGGATGTCGACCACCTGGTACTTCACGGCGTCCGCCGAGAACAGCTGCTTGGGCGCGATCAAAGGCGTTTCCGCGGGGGTGCCCGTCTGCTGCAGCTTGTCGAGCTCTTGCACCGCCATGTCGAACATGCGGTGCGACACCTCGACCAGTTCGTTGTCGAAGTTGTGGTTGATCTCGCGGTCCACATACCAGACCACCGCCAGCACGCACAGCAGCCACACGCCGCCGACCCAGACGATCAGGGTGCGCGTCAGCCGGCCGGCCAGCGTGTCGCGGCCGCTGTTCGGGGATGGCGCACTCATTCGTCGTCGCCCGCCGATGTCGACAGGCGGTAGCCGAGGCCGCGCAGTGTCTGGATGTGGCTCTTGCCCAGCTTGCGCCGCAGGCGGCTGATGAATACCTCGAGCGTGTTGCTGTCGGCCTCGTCGCCGAAGCCGTAGAGCGCGTCGGCCAGGTTTTCGCGGGTGTGGATGCGCTCGGGCCGGGTGGCCATCACGCGCAGCAGGGCCCACTCTTTCTGGGTCAGGACGACCGGATTGCCGTCCTTGCGGACCCGGTCTTGCGCGAGATCGATTTCCAGCGTGCCGAGATGCAGCACCGGCGAACTGCCGGCGTTGCGCCGCCGCTCGACGGCGCGCAGCCGCGCCAGCAGCTCGGCCGGGTCATAGGGCTTGATGAGGTAGTCGTCCGCGCCGGCATCGAGCCCGCGGATGCGGTCGGTCACCTGGTCGCGTGCGGTCAGCACGATGACGATGGGCGGCTCGCGCAGCGCGCGCACCTGCGGCAGCAGCGAAAGGCCGTCGCCGTCGCCCAGGTGCAGGTCGAGCAGCACGGCGGCGTATTGCACCGAAAGCAGGGCGCCGCGCGCTTGGGCAAGGCCGGGCGCCACGTCGACGACGAACGCCTTCGCGAGCAGATAGCTGCAGACGGCGTCTGCCAACGCACTGTCATCTTCGACAAGCAATATCCGCACGCGAGGGGGTCTTTCGAGAAAAAACGAAGTCTAGCGCCGCCCGAGGTGCCGCCGCAGCGGGGTCAGCTTTCGTTCAGACCGCTTCAGGAACGGTTCAGGCCGCAAACGTAGGCTCAAGGGGTGTTTTCAGACCTGCTTTTCTGCTCATGACGCGTGCGCCAAACTTTTCGAATCCGTCGATCATCCGCCTGGGGGGCTGGACCCTTCTTGCACTGGTGCTCCTGCTGGCCTGGGATGCCACGGGCGGCGATCTCGCATTGGCCCGCCTGGCCGGCACGCCCATGGGTTTTCCGTGGCGCGACAACGCCTTTCTTGTCCGCGTGATGCATGAAGCTGCAAAGAACCTGAGCTGGCTGTGCGTGATTGCGCTGTTCGCCGCCATCCGCTGGCCCGTGGGCCTCTTGCGGCGGCTGCCTGTTCGTGCACGGGCGCAATTGGCTTTCACGGTGCTGCTTTCGGTCATCGCGATCAGCCTGCTCAAGCGTGCGAGCCATACGAGCTGCCCCTGGGACCTGAAGGAATTCGGCGGAGTGGCAAGCCATGTGTCGCACTGGGCGTGGAGGGTGTACGACGGCGGCCCGGGCGGGTGCTTTCCGGCGGGCCACGCCTCCGCCGCGTTCGCCTATGCGGGCGGCTTTTTCGTGCTGCGGCGCGTCTCGCAGCGCGCGGCCATTGCTTGGCTTTGCGTTTCGCTGGCCGCGGGATTGATGCTTGGCGTGTCGCAGCAGCTGCGCGGCGCGCACTACATGAGCCACACGCTGTGGACGGCCTGGATCTGCTGGACCGTCGGTTTTGCCATCGAGCTGATCGCCGCGCCCCGCGGCTCGCCATTGCCGGCACCCGGGCCGGCTGCCTTGCATGCAGGCCCTTGATATTGCCCTGTTCGAGCTGATCAACGCGGGTGCCACGGCGCCGGCGTGGAGCATCCATTTCGCGCGCTTCGCCTCCGATGTGCTGCCGACCCTGCTGGCCCTCGCGGTCATGGGCGCGGCGGCAATCGACCGGCGCCTGCGCTATGCCTTCTTTACCGCGCTGGTCAGCGTGCTGGTCGTCTGGGTCGTGGTGAACGTGTTCCGCTCGGTCATGCCGTTCCAGCGGCCCGCGTTCTACGGGCTGGGCGTGCAGTGGGCGCCGCAGGGCGCGCGGCCGGGCTTTCCGAGCCTGCATGCCGCGGGCACCTTTGCCGCCGCGTTTGCGCTGTGGTGCCTGCCGTGGCGTGCGCCCATGATTGCGGCGCTGGTGGTGGCAGCCGTGGTCGGATGGAGCCGCGTGTTCCTGGGGCTGCACTTTCCTTTCGACGTGGTCGTCGGCGCCATGCTGGCCGCGCTCGTCGCGATCGTGGTCGAGCGCCGCGTCAGCCGCCCATTGAACCTGGCGCTCAGGGCCTATATGCGGCCCAGGTTGAGGGCGAGGCGAGCCCGCGCCTAGCCCCCAGGCGCGCCTGCGTGAGCCCATTCTGAACGCCGGCTGAACAGCGCATTCAGGCTTCCTTCAGTTGCGCTTTCTACAGTCGGCGCATGTCTTCCACGCGAATCGAATCCGCGCCAACGCGTGCCCTGCAACTGCCTGCAGCTGGCGCACCCTACCTGGCGTTTGCACATGCGCTGTGGGCGCGCATCGACCTTTGGCTTGCGCGGCCGCGCTCGGCGCAGCGGGCGGTCGTGTGGCTCGCCATCTACCTTGCCGCCGCCGCCAACTGGCCGCTGTGGGACGAACTGGCGCGCATCGGCGGCGCACCCAGCGCCTACCTGCCCACGACCGCGGCCATGGCGGTGCTCATGGTGTGCGCCACGGTGGCGCTGCTGTCCTTCACGGCATGGTCGCGCTGGATGAAGCCGCTGTGGTTTGCCGTGGTGCTGCTGGCAGCGTTCGTGCAGCACTACATGCTCGAGTACCGCGTGGTGATGGATCCGACCATGATCGCCAACGTGCTGCAGACCGACCCGAACGAAGCGCGCGACCTCATGAGCTGGCGCATGGCATTCCATGTGCTGCTGGTCGTGCTGCTGCCGGGTGTGGCCCTCTGGCGCGCTCGCATCATGCCGATGCGCTTTGTCGGCAAGCTCTGGCGCAACGCGGCGCTGCTGGTGCTGGCCGTGGTGGTGGCCTTGGCGGCGGCCGTATCGATGAACCGCCAACTCGCGCCGCTGATGCGCAACAACATCCACCTGCGCTACATGATGAACCCGGTGGCGAGCCTCTATTCGGCCGGCTCGGTGCTCATCAAGCCGCTGTTCAAGCGCAGCCGCAAGCTGATTCCCATCACCGCAGGTACGGCCCTGGGCGCGAGCTATGCCGGGCAGGCCCGGCCGCCGATGTTCGTGCTGGTGGTGGGCGAGACAGCCCGTGCCGACCACTTCGGCCTGAACGGCTACGCGCGCGACACCACGCCCGGGCTGGCCGCGCGGGGCGTGCTGAGCTACCGCGATGTGCATTCGTGCGGCACCAACACGCTCGCTTCGGTGCCGTGCATGTTCTCGCCGCTGGGCAAGCAAGGCTACGAATCGCGCAAGGACGACTACGAGAACCTGGTCGACGTGCTGCAGGCCGCCGGCCTGGCCGTGCTGTGGCTCGACAACCAGGCGGGCTGCAAGGATGTCTGCACGCGCATTCCGAATGCATCGGCCTTCGACAGCCTTTCACCGACGCAGAAGAGCGCGCTGTGCGACGGCGAGGAGTGCCTGGACGACGTCATGCTCAAGGGCCTGGATGCACGCATCGCGGCGCTGCCGGCCGAGCGCCGCGCAAAGGGCGTGGTGCTGGTCATGCACCAGATGGGCAGCCACGGGCCGGCCTACTACAAGCGTTCGGCGCCGGAGGTGAAGCGCTTCCTGCCCGAATGCAAGACCAACGCGCTGGCGGAGTGCGGCCATGCGGAGCTGCAGAACGTGTACGACAACTCCATCGCCCAGACCGACCAGTTCTTGAGCCAGACCATCGACTGGCTCAAGGCTCAGTCGGGGAGCTACGACCCGGCGCTGCTGTACGTGAGCGACCATGGAGAGTCGCTCGGCGAGTACGGCCTGTTCCTGCATGGCGTGCCCTACAGCTTTGCGCCGGAAGCGCAGAAGCACGTGCCCATGGTCACCTGGTTCAGCCCCGGCATGAGCGAGCGCCGCAAACTCTCGCTGCCGTGCATGGAAGCGGGGCTCGACACGCCGCTCACGCACGACAACCTCTATCACACGGTGCTAGGTTTGATGGACGTGAGCAACTCCACCTACAAGCCCGCCTTGGACGCGCTCGCGTCCTGCCGAAACAAGGCTTGAAGGATCGCTATTTCTTTTCGCGAGGCAGCCGCCCCATCAGGAAGAACTCGGGGTTCGGCTGCATGCCGCTGAAGCTCGCAAGCCGGTTGCTCAGGCCGAAGAAGGCGGTGATGGAGGCGATGTCCCAGATGTCTTCATCGTCGAAGCCGTGGGCATGCAATGCGCTGAAGTCCGCTTCGTCGATTTCATGCGAGCGCTCGCAGACCTTCATCGCAAAGTCGAGCATCGCGCGCTGGCGCGGCGTGATGTCGGCCTTGCGGTAGTTCACGGCCACCTGGTCGGCCACCAGCGGCTTCTTCTCGTAGATGCGCAGCAGCGCGCCGTGCGCCACCACGCAGTAAAGGCACTGGTTGGCCGCGCTCGTGGTGGTGACGATCATCTCGCGGTCGCCCTTGGTGAGCGAGCCTTCTTCCTTCAGCATCAGCGCGTCGTGGTACGCGAAGAAGGCGCGCCACTCGGCCGGGCGGCGCGCCAGCGCGAGGAAAACGTTGGGCACGAAGCCGGCTTTTTCCTGCACCGCAAGAACGGCGGTGCGGATGTCTTCGGGCAGGTCTTTCAGCTCGGCAAGGGGGTAGCGGTCGGCCATGTTTTGTCTCCTGAGGGCAGTGCCACGATCATAGGCAAGTCCCTCATGAGCAGCTACCGTCCGCCGCGCCCGTGCGCCTATTTCAGCGCCTTGCCTTGCGTGGCACCCAGCGGCGTGTGCAACTGCGAAGCCACCCACTGGCCCGTGTTGTCGTCACGGCCCTGCAGCAGGTAGCGCGTGTCCGGCTTGCCGTAGCTCTGCACCGCCATGGCCGAGAACTTGCCGATGTCGGTCTTCGGGTCGCGCAGGCGGTTCACGATCAGCACCTTCTTCGTGTCGGCAAAGTCGGCCATCATGTTCTGGTCGCCCTCGCTGTCGCCGGCAATGAAGCACGGGCCGTAGCCATACTTGCTCACCAGAAAGCGCTGGATGTTCTTTGTCTTGCCGGGGCCCTGCGTCTGGTCGTAGCCGCGGCGGAATTCCGGCTGGATGACGCCGTTGGCATCGCGCTCCAGCTCCATCGCCAGCACGCGCTCGGGCGGGTTGTTGTAGCCGAAGGCCGGGTTGGACGAAATCTCCTTGATCACGTCGACGAAGGACGCGGAACACACCCACACATCGAAGCCCGCATTGCGAAAGGCGGCGTACAGCTCCTGCATTTCGGGCTGCAGCCGAAGGCCGTTCTTCCAGCTGACCGAAACCACGCCCGCCTGGCCGGGCAGAGCCGTGGGCGAGGTCCACTTCACCTTGGCCACCGGCTCCTTCAACTGCCACGCCACCGTTTCCGCCGTGAGCTTGCGCACCTGCGCTTCGGTCATGCCGACGAAGAGGTAGGTCACCCAGGGGTAGGCCGTGTCGTGGTCGAAGGTGTCGCCAATGGCTTCGTAGAGATAGCGAACCTTGGTGGTGAACGCAATGTAGTGCGGGCTCAGCTTGACCGCCACGAGCGGCTGGGTGCCCTTGAGGCCGCTGTAGTTCTGGTAGAGCCACGTGTAGCTCGCCACGATGTCCGGCACCAGCAGATCGATGTTGACCGGCTTGCCCGCTGCATTGTTGTGCGCCGGAAGAAAGTCTTTCTTGGGAATGTTCTTGCGCAAGGCCACTTCGAGTTGCGCGGGCGTGGCGCCGAACACCAGGTTTTCGAGCTGGTAGATCAGCGAGGCTTCTTCGATGTCGAGGAACACGCTGGTGTTGTCCCAGTCGAAGACCACATAAGGCGGCTTGGCGGCGCTGTAGCCCGGGCTTCCCTTGCCGAGGCTCGCGATCAGGTCTTCGATCTGCGACCGGTTGAATGCGTCCCAGCGGCCCGGCGACAGGCCTTTGGCGGGCGAGAGACTGGCGCAGCCGGTAGCGGCGAGCGCGGCGGCAAGCGGAGTGAGGAGGACGAGGCGGCGTTGCATGCGTTCCTTGTTGTTGTGCGGTTGTCGATGGGAAGCGCCGGGCGTATGCCGCGCCCGTGACACTTCCGCATTGACCTACGCATCAGCCGTGCCAGCTACGCGTGCATGCGTGCGTGCTGCTGCTCGATGAACGCCGCCACCCGGCGCACGAGAGCGCGCTTTCCCCCTGCCGCCTCGACGCTCGCCGCGGCCTGCACAGCAACGGTTTCTTCGGTGGTGCGGATGATCTCGTCCGCCTGCGCCATCGACAGTCCGAAATGGGAGGACGCGGCGCGTGCCAGTTCGAGACTCGATGCGTGCTGCCCCGGAAGAATGGCCAGCTCCTGATAACCCGTGTGCCCGCCCAACTGCATGACGAGGTCGAAAGCCGGGGCCAGTCGCCAGAGGCCGTCTTCGCTTCGCAACGCGCCATGGTTCTTGACGTGATCGTCACTGTTACCCACCGCCAGGTTGAACACCAGGCGGCGAAAAAGCTCGGCCAGGTCTGCTTGCGGCTGCGCGGAAATGCGCCGCAGCAACTGCGCCAGCTCGACATAGCTGCCCCGGCTGGATTCGTAGGGCACGTCGAGCAGTGCCGAAGCCGAGAGGTAGTGAAAGCGGCGTTCGTCGCCCACCGGCCCCGCCCGGTCGAAGCGCTCGACCAGCAAGGCATGTCCTGCCGCAAGGGGTTGCAGCAGAAAAGGCGGAACTTCGATGCCGCAGGCATGGGCCAGCCAGAGCGTTGCCGCCTCGATCACTTCCACGTCGTGGTCGTCCCCACGCGATGCGAACTTGGCGATGCAGCGCCGGCCCTGGTGCACAAAGGCAGCCTTGGGGCGGGCGCCTCCCAGGCTGCCGCCGCGCAACAGCCTGTGCATGTCGGGGCCGATCTCGATTCCCGCTTCGATGCGGTGGGATGCTTCGGCGAGTTCCTCCAGCGAAAGCAGTGTCGATGGCGGTTCTTCACTTTCGATGGGCAGCGATTCGGCGAACACCATCGCGCCGATGCGGTCCTCGTTGGTGAGCAGCAACGCGTCGATGTCCGACAGCGGTTTGCCCTGGCGTATTTCGAGCACCTTGCGGCCCCAGCTGTCCGGCAGCGCATCGCGCAGCGTGAGCGGCATGGCGCCACCGTCGCGAATGCGGCGCTCGGGCAGCACAAAGGTCGCATCGCGCAGCGGCAGATGCTCGGGGTTGAGCGGTGCGGACGCCGGGGCTTCAAGATAACGCCGCCCGTAGGCGAACTCGCCGGACTCCACCACGCCGCGGCGCACCACCTTCATCAGGCCGGCCGGTTGCACCCGTTCACCGGTGCGGTGCGCAAGGCCGACGTAGATGCTTCGCTCGTCGACGGCGCTGTCAGAAGTCACGTTCGTCTTCCGCGATCTTGCCTGCTGGGCCTTCCGCCGCCGACCTGCGCACGCGGCGCTTCGCGGCCAGCGCTGCGGGGGCGGGGGCCACGTTGTCCATCGAATCGATTTCGCCGAAGAGCCACAACGCGTGGGCGAGCAGGCCGATGCTGGTGCCCGGTTTGCCGGATTCGAGCGCGCGCAGGGTGTTTGGCGAGCACAGCAGCCGCTCGGCCATTTCGGCGATCGTCCATTCGCGATGGACCCTGTGCGCGCGAAGGCGCAGGCCGAGCCTTTCAAGGGGCTGGATGGTCTGCGAGGGCAGGGCGGAAAGGCTGTGGCTGCTTCTTGGCATCAATAAAATGACTATTAAACCGGTTAAAAGTCATTTTAATGCGTTTTCTCGCAGATGGTGGAGTGCGTGTTATCCGGGCAGTTCGGGCCTATGGGCGTCTTGCTGAAGCACCGCCAGATCGCTCTCGTCCTTGAGGCCGACGCCGGTCAGCCCTCTCTGCTGCGCCTCTTGCATCAGCCATGCCAGCTTGAACGCGGCGGCTTCGCAGGGCAGGCCTTCGGGGCGCACGTTCGAGATGCAGTTGCGCTCGGCGTCGTGCCGGCCGCGCTTGGGCGAATGGGTCAGGTAGATGCCGAGGCTGTCGGGCGAGCTGAGGCCCGGGCGTTCGCCGATCAGCATGACCGAGAGCGTGGCCCCGAACAATTCGCCCACCTCGTCGGCCAGCGCAACGCGCGCCTGCGTGGCGATGACGACGGGGGAGAAGCGCGTTTCCGCCGGCAGATGCGAGCGCAACGCAGCCAGCAGCGGCGCGGCATGGCGTGCCACTGCGAGCGAGGAAAGGCCATCGCCGATGACCAGGCACACGTCGCATTCGCGCTTTGCCGCAGCACGCAGCCGCTCCGCATCGGTGGGGTCGAGTTGCCGGCCCAAGTCGGGACGGCGCAGGTACGTGGTGCGGTCTTCCGCACGGCTGCGGGCGTGCAGCGTTTCCCAGTTCTGTAGGCGCAGCGTTGCTTCGAGCGCATCGACGTCGAGTGCCGCATGAATGGCGTCGCGCGCCATGGCATGGGCCCAGCCGAAGCGCAGCGTCTCGTCGGTCGGCATGCCGGCGCCGGCGCGGCCGAGCGCCAAGCGCGCGGGAGTGGCCGAGCGCCACTGTGCCCAAGGGTGGGGCGTGACGGGTTCGTCGCTCATGGTGCCAGCGCGGCCAGCCCGCTCATGTCCGCCAGCAGGCGGTTGGCCGACGGCGGTGCGAGTTGCCCCGCGGCATCGGTGATCTGCATGCGCTGCAGCCAGGCCTCGAATTCGGGCGCGCGCTTCAGGCCCAGCGTCTGCCGCAGGAATAGCGCGTCGTGGAACGAGGTGCTCTGGTAGTTGAGCATCACGTCGTCGGCGCCCGGAATGCCCATGATGAAGTTGATGCCCGCCGTGCCCAGCAACACGAGGAGGTTGTCCATGTCGTCCTGGTCGGCCTCGGCATGGTTGGTGTAGCAGATGTCGCAGCCGATGGGCAGGCCCAGCAGCTTGCCGCAGCAATGATCTTCCAGCCCGGCGCGGATGATCTGCTTGCCGTCGTACAGGTATTCGGGCCCGATGAAACCGACCACCGTGTTGATGAGCAGCGGCTTGTAGCGCCGCGCCAATGCGTAGGCGCGCACCTCGCAGGTCTGCTGGTCGACGCCGAAATTGGCGTTGGCCGACAGTGCGCTGCCCTGGCCGGTCTCGAAGTACATGACGTTGTTGCCGACCGTGCCCCGGTTCAGTGCCAGCGCCGCCGCGTAGGCTTCGTCGAGCAACTCGGGCGTGATGCCGAAAGACAGGTTCGCCTTCTCCGTGCCCGCGATCGACTGGAACACCAGGTCCACCGGCGCGCCGGCTTCCGCCAGCTTGAGCGTGTTGGTCACATGCGTGAGCACGCAGCTTTGCGTGGGAATCTCGAAGCGCTGGATGACCTCGTCGAGCATGTGCAACAGCCGGCCGAGCACCTGCATGCTGTCGGACACCGGGTTGAGCCCGATCACCGCATCGCCCGCGCCATAAAGCAATCCGTCGAGCGTGGAAGCCGCCACGCCGCGCAGGTCGTCTGTCGGATGGTTGGGTTGCAGCCGCACGGCCAAGTGGCCGGGCAGGCCGATGGTGTCGCGGAACCGGGTGACCACGCTGCACTTTTTGGCAACCGAGACCAGGTCCTGGTTGCGCATGAGCTTGGACACGGCCGCCACCATCTCGGGCGTGAGGCCGGACGCCAGCGCGGTCAGTGCCTCGGTGGTGGCCTGTTCCGACAGCAGCCAGTTGCGGAAGTCGCCCACCGTGAAATGCGACACCGGCGCAAAAGCCTGTGCGTCGTGGCTGTCGACGATCAGGCGCGTGATGTTGTCGCTTTCGTAGGGAATCAGCGCCTCGTTCAGGAACTGCTTGAGCGGCGTTTCGGCCAGCACGTGGCGCGCCGCCATGCGCTGCTGCGCGGTGGCCGCGCCAATGCCCGCGAGATAGTCGCCCGAGCGCGCCGGGCTGGCCGTAGCCATGACTTGCTTCAGGTCGTTGAATGCGAAGACCTGGCCGGCGATGGTGGTGCGGTAGCGCATCTTTCCTTCAGGCGGCCGGAGGCGATGAAAGCATCTCGTCGGGCGCCGCCGCCTTGCGTTGTGCAGAGGTCAAGAGAAAGTAGCCGTAGGCCGCGGCCATCAGCACCAGGAACAGCAGCGTGAGCATGGCGTTGAACCACACCATGGCGCCGAGGCACACCACGCCAAGCCCGAGCGCAATGGCCGGAAACACGGGGTAGAAGGGCGCGCGGTAGGTGCGCAGCAGGTCGGGCTCGCTCTTGCGCAGCTTGAAGAGCGCGGCCATCGAGATCAGGTACATCACGATGGCGCCGAGCACTGCCATGGTCACGATGTTGGCGGTGAGCGTCTGGCCGCCGAACTGCACCCACTCGTCGCTGAAGATGGCCACCACGCCGATGACGCCGCCAGCCAGCAGCGCGCGGTGCGGCGTGTCGAAGCGCGGGCTCAGGCCGGCGAAGTAGCGCGGCAGGTAGCCTGCTCGCGCCAGCGCGAAGATCTGGCGCGAGTAGCCCATGATGATGCCGTGGAACGAGGCAACCAGCCCGAAGAGGCCGATCCACACCAGCATGTGCAGCCAGCCGCTGTTGTCGCCCACCACCGCCTTCATGGCTTGCGGCAACGGGTCGTTGATGTTGGCGAGCTTGCGCCAGTCGCCCACGCCGCCCGCGAAGATCATCACGCCGAAGGCCAGCACCACCAGCGTGACGATGCCCGTGGTATAGGCGATGGGAATGGTGCGGTGCGGGTCGCGCGCTTCTTCGGCCGCCATGGCTGCACCTTCGATCGCCAGGAAGAACCAGATTGCGAATGGGATGGACGCAAAGATGCCCGAGATGGCCGCGCCGTTGAGCACGTTGCCGCCGGCCCAGCCGTTGGCAACGAAATTCGCCATCGACCAGCCCGGCGTGACCACGCCCATGAACACGAACAGCTCGAAGATCGCCAGCACCGTCACGAAGAGTTCGAAGGCCGCCGCAATGCCGATGCCGATCCAGTTGAGCCCGATGAAGATCACATAGGCGCCCAGTGCAAACCACTTCGGGTTGATGCCGGGGAACTGCACATTGAGGTAGGCGCCGATGGCCAGCGCAATGGCCGGCGGTGCAAAGACGAATTCGACCAGCGTGGCGAAGCCGGCGACAAAGCCACCTGTCGGCCCGAAGGCTCGCCTGGCATAGGCAAAGGGGCCGCCGGCGTGCGGAATGGCGGTCGAGAGCTCGGTAAAACTGAAGATGAACGTGGTGTACATGGTGGCCACCAGCACCGTGGCAACCAGAAAGCCGAGCGTGCCGGCGGTGTTCCAGCCGTAGCTCCAACCAAAGTATTCGCCCGAAATGACGAGGCCCACCGCAATGCCCCAGAGCTGGATGGGGCCGAGCACCTTCTTCAGGTGGCCGGTGCCGGCCGGAACAGAGACGGCGACCGGGGTGGCTTCGATGGACTGCATGGAGCGTTCCTCTCTTTTTGCGGATGTTGACAGTGCGCATCCAGCAAAGCAAGGGCTGTTCCACCGCTCGCCATAATCATGCTTTTCCCATCCTTCCGAGGTATTCCGTGAAGTCCTTTTCTTCTTCGTCGCTCGTCTGTGCTGCTTTTCTTTCCGTGTGCGCCGTGTCCACCGCCTGGGCGCAGTCGGCCCCCGTCACCACGCCGAGCGGCCTGGTCTATCAATCGCTGAAGGAAGGCACCGGCGCCTCGCCGGCCGTAACCGATGTGGTCAAGGTGCACTACCGCGGCACCTTTCCCGACAGCGGCAAGGAATTCGACAGCTCCTACAGCCGCGGCGAGCCCACCGAGTTTCCGCTCAACGGCGTGATCCCGTGCTGGACCGAAGGCGTGCAGAAGATGAAGCCGGGCGGCAAGGCCAAGCTCACCTGCCCGCCGGCCATTGCCTACGGCACGCGCGGCGCGGGCGGCGTGATTCCGCCCAATGCCACGCTCAATTTCGAAGTCGAGCTGGTATCCGTCAAGAAACGCTGATTGCCTAGATCTGCGCCATGCCGCCGTCGACGAACAGCTCGGCGCCGTGCACGAAGCTGCTGTCGTCGGAGGCCAGGAACACCACGGCCTTGGCGATCTCGTCGGGCGCGCCCACGCGGCCAAGCGGGATGTTCTGCGCCTGTGAGTCGATGAAGCCCGTCACCTGTTCCGGCGTGAGGCCCAGCAGGTCATAGGCCGGAGTCGGCACCACGCCGGGACTCACGGCGTTGACGCGAATGCCGGCATCCTTCAGGTCCACCGCCCAGCTGCGCGCAAAGCTGCGCACCGCCGCCTTGGTTGCGCTGTAGACGCTGAAGGCGGGCGTGCCCTTGATGCTGGTGATCGATGCGTTGAGGACGATCGACGCGCCTTTGGGCATGAGCGGCAACGCCTTCTGCACGGTGAAGAGCAGGCCGCGCACGTTGGTGCCGAAGATCTTGTCGAAGTGCTCCTCGGTGATCTGCCCCAGCGGCAGCAGGCTGCCGCCGCCCGCATTGGCAAACAGCACGTCGAGGCGGCCTTTCTGTTCCTTGATGGTTGCGTAGAGCTTGTCGAGATCGGCGAGCTTCGACACGTCGCCGAGCACGCCCGTCACGTTGCGGCCGATGGTTTTTACGGCCGCATCGAGTTCGGCCTGGCGGCGGCCCGTGATGAATACGTAGGCGCCTTCGGCCACGAAGCGTTGGGCGGTGGCCAGGCCGATGCCGCTGGTGCCGCCGGTGACGAGGGCGATCTTGTCGTTGAGCTTGGGTTGGGACAATGGGATTCTTCCTTTGATTGCTTGCTGCGAGGCAGCGTTGAACAGGCAAGGAAGTTTGGGCGCCATCCCCCCGCCGACCAAGACGCTGCGGCGGATTTGTTTATTCACGAATCACTAATAATCCGGCAATGGATCAGATCGCCGCCATGCGCGTCTTCGCCCGTGTGGTCGAGGCCGGCACTTTCACTCGCGCAGCCGATTCGCTGCAGATGCCCAAGCCCTCGGTGACGAAGCTGGTGCAGCAACTCGAGACGCATCTGCGCGTGAAGCTGTTGCAGCGCACGACCCGGCGCGTGACGGTCACGCCAGAGGGTGCCGCCTACTACGAGCGAACGGCGCGCGTGCTGGCCGAGTTGGAAGAGATCGAATCGGATCTCAGCAACGCGCAGGCGAATCCACGCGGGCGGCTGAGGGTGGATGTCGGCTCGTCGTTTGCCAACATGATCCTGATTCCGCAACTGCCAACATTTCACGCGCGGTACCCGGAGATCGAACTCGAGATCGGCGTGGGCGACCGGCCGGTGAACCTGATCGGCGATGCGGTCGACTGCGTGATCCGCGCCGGCGAACTGAGCGACCAGTCGCTGGTGGCGCGCCGCATCGCGACCTTGCCCTTCGTGACCTGCGCCACCCCGGCCTACCTGAAGCGCCATGGCATCCCCAAGACGCCGGCGGACCTCGGCGACGGCGCGCACCGCGTGGTGGGCTACTTCTCATCGCTGAGCAACCGCCCGATTCCGCTGCGCTATGCGCATGGCGAAGAGCGCATCGAGATTCACGGCCGCACCGTGGTGGGCGTGAACGAAAGCACCGCGCAGATCACGGCCGTGCTTACCGGCATGGGCGTGTCCCAGGTCTTTTATCCAATGGCCGCGCCGCACCTCGCAAGCGGCGCGCTGGTGGAGGTGCTGCAAGACTGGGCGCCTCCGCCGTACCCGCTGCACGTGGTGTACCCCGCCAACCGCCACCTGAGCGCCAAGCTGCGCGTGTTCGTCGACTGGGCCGTGGAGCTCTTCGCGCCCTACAACCCACGCGCAGCGCGCTGATGACGATCAACTTGGCTGGAATTGGTACAGCCAGGTTTCGGTGAGCGTCTTGTCGCCGGTCTTCAGGTAGAGCCGCATGTCGACGGGTTCGTTGCCTTCGGGCGTGTAGTCGAACTGCGCTCGCCAGTGGCCGGGCACGCCATTGGGCACGGCCTCGGCAAACACATAGGAGAACTTGCCGCGCGGCGCGGTCAGCACCAACTCTGGCTTTACGCCGAAGGGCACGGTGGTGAGCGGCTCGCCGACGAACTCGACCATGAACTTGCGCACGCCCGGCGGCCGCGGCTGGCCCGGCTGTCCGCCGCGGCCGATGCGCGTTGCCACGCAGCGCGCGAGCGGGGAGGGAAAGGGTTCCTGGTCGGTCCAGTGCAGCCGGTACTGCAGGCTGTAGCTCGCGCCCGCCTTCGCGTCGGCCTTGGGCACCCAGAAGGCGACGATGTTGTCGTGGATTTCGTCGTCGGTGGGAATCTCGATCAGCTGCACCGAGCCTTCACCCCAGTCGCCCTGCGGCTCGATCCAGAGGCTTGGGCGCTTTTCGTAGTTGACGCCGTCCTGGTAGTTGTCGAACACGCGGTCGCGCTGCAGCAGCCCGAAGCCGCGCGGCCGGGTGTCGGCGAACGCCGAGGCCCGGGTTTGCGTCGGGTTGTTGAGAGGGCGCCAGATGCGCTCGCCCGCGCCGTTCCAGATGGCAAGGCCGTCGGAGTCGTGCACCTCGGGGCGCCAGTCGATGGCGGTGGGCTTGATGGTTTCGGAGTACCAATACATCGAGGTGAGCGGCACCAGCCCGAGGCGCGAGACGTCGCGGCGCAGGAACAGGCGCGAATCGATGTCCATGATGACGGCCTTGCCGCGCTGCATGACGAACTTGAACACCCCCGTGACGCTCGGCCCTTCGAGCAGCGCGTAGACCGTCATCGAGGTGGTGTTGTTGGCGGCGGGCGTCTCGAAGTAGTAGCGCGTGAAGGTCGGAAACTCTTCCGGCTTGTCGGGCACGGCCACATCGAGCGCAAGGCCGCGTGCCGACAGGCCGTACTGGTAGAGCTCGCCGATCGCGCGGAAGTACGAGGCGCCTAGAAACGCGACCCAGTCGTTCTTCTGCCAGTCGAGCTTGCTCTGGTCGCCCAGGCGGCTTTCCTGGAGGCGGAAGCCAGCAAAGCCCGCGCCGGCCGGCAGCGCGCGGGCCGGGCTGTCGGGCGGCATCGAAAAGTAGCTGGGGCTGTAGAGCACCTCGCGTGCAAACACATCGCCGCCCGCGTTTTCGAGCACGTGCATGCGCACCGGCGTCTGGAAGAAACGGCCCAGGTGAAAGAAGGTGACGGGAAAGGCGCCGGGCCCGTCGCGGAAGAGGGCGTTGGCGGGGTCGAACTTGATCTTGCCGTGGGCGTCGTAGTCGATCTTCTCGAGCACATCGGGTGCCAGTGGTGCGGCTGCCGCATAGGGCTGCGCGGCCAGGCGCCTGGCCTGCGCGACGAGGCGGTCGAACGAAAACGGCGAGGGCTGGCTCAGTTTCAGGCCGTTGGCGGCCATTGCCTCTTCGGGCAGTCCAAGGGCGGCGAGTGCGGCGGCGGCACCACCAGCGGCAAGGAAGGATCGGCGATCAAGCATGTGTTTCTTGAGGGTTGCGAGTCTTGGAGGTACGGAAGCGTTCACGAAGAAGACGCGGCCAGCGGGTGTGCCGGCCGGCTGCGGAAGAACCATCCTAATGCAGCACGCGTCAGGATTTTCCGCGACGGGAGGAACGGCGAGCATGCCTTGAAGCAGCTGCGCCCCGCGTCAGCCAAGCCGCGCAATGCAGGCCAGACAAGGCCGGCGATTGGAAAAATTGTGCGTTTATGTATCGGCGGGGTCCGTGGCGCTCAACGCGTAGACGGCATAGAGCGACACGCCCAGCATCATCAGCACCAGCGGCGCGAACAGCGTGTAGGGCAGGCCGAAGCCTTCCAGCACCCGATAGGCGGAATCGAGCCGCAACCGCGGATGAGGTTCGGTCAGCTCGGAGGCCCGGCGCAGCCCCCACCGAAACTCCGCGCCGGTGGCGCGCACCGAGGGGTGCTGCGCCGCCCGCCCGACGGCAAGCCAGCACATGGCGTCGAACGCCAGCACCGAGCCCGCGGGCGCTCGCTCGCCGAAGGTTGCGAACACGGCCCGCACCTGTTGCGGCTCCAGGTACATCAGCACGCCCTCGGTAAAGAGAAAAACCGGCTCCCCCTTGCGATTGCGCGGCAGCGCCAGCTGGTCCCACCATCCGTCGGAGGTGAGGTCGAGCGGGCACACGTCGTGCCGCGGATCGGTTTCGGGAATCAGTTCGCGGCGCAGTTCGAGCACTTCGGGCAGGTCGGCATCCGTCAGGCGGCACTGCCCGTCGTCCAGCCACTGGAAGTAGTGGCTCAGGCCGCAGCCCATGTTCACCACGCGGCCGCCCGGATGCTGCTTGAGAAATTCCTGTGCAAGGCTGCGGAAGCGGCGCGTGCGGTTCAGGATGCCGTAGATGGTGGCCCTGTCTTCCGGCAGGGCATGCCCGTCGTCACGTATCTGCTCGAGCACCGATGCGGCGTAGGCGTCGCGCACCCCGAGCTGCGGAAACATCGCGTCGCCGGAGGCGCGCGCCGCAAGCGAAATCCGCAGGGTCGAAGGCACGGCCGACAGGCTCCGCGCGGCTTGGCTCGTTGTCGTCATGGGCGCTGGACCAGGGTCATGCCCAAAGTCTGGCTGCTACCGCACAGCGGGGCAAGTCAGCCTTTGGTTAGCCCTGGCAGGCCGCCGATGCGCCCGCGCCTATAACTTATTGCTTCGATTGCTTCGGATCGCGCCTTCGATCACTTGGCAGTCGGCATCACGAACTCGGCGCCCTTGCCGATGCTCTCGGGCCAGCGCTGCATGACGGACTTCTGCTTGGTGTAGAAGCGCACGCCTTCTTCGCCGTAGGCATGCATGTCGCCGAAGAGCGAGCGCTTCCAGCCGCCGAAGCCGTGCCACGCCATTGGCACCGGAATCGGCACGTTGATGCCGACCATGCCCACCTGGATGCGGCGGCTGAATTCGCGCGCCACATTGCCGTCGCGCGTGAAGCAGCTCACGCCGTTGCCGAATTCATGGTCGTTGACCAGGTCCACCGCGTCCTTGAAGTTGGCCACGCGCACGCAGGAGAGCACCGGGCCGAAGATTTCTTCCTTGTAGATGCGCATTTCGGGCGTGACGTGGTCGAACAGCGTGCCGCCCATCCAGAAGCCGTCGCCGCAGCCTTCGCCGGCCTTGCTGCCGTCGAACTGGCGGCCGTCGACCAGCAGCTTCGCGCCTTCTTTTTCGCCCTGGGCGATGTAGCCCGTGATGCGCTCGTGCGCCGCGCGGGTGACGATCGGGCCCATCTCGGCCGCGAGGTTCTCGCCGTCGAGCACCTTGAGCGTCTTCGTGCGCTCGACGAGCTTCGGAATGATCTTGTCGGCCACGTCGCCCACCAGCACCGCCACGCTGATCGCCATGCAGCGCTCGCCGGCCGAACCGTATCCGGCGCCGATCAGCGCATCCACCGTCTGGTCGATGTCGGCGTCGGGCATCACCACCATGTGGTTCTTCGCGCCGCCCAGCGCCTGCACGCGCTTGCCGTTGCGCGCGCCGGTTTCATAGATGTAGTTGGCAATGGGCGTGGAGCCCACAAAGCTGACGGCCTTGACGTCCGGGTGCTCGAGCAGCGCATCGACCGCGGCCTTGTCGCCCTGCACCACGTTGAACACGCCGTCGGGCAGGCCCGCTTCCTTCAGCAGCTCGGCCATGCGCAGCGACGGGGTCGGGTCGGTCGGGCTGGGCTTGAGAATGAAGGTGTTGCCCGCGGCAATGGCCACCGGGAACATCCACATCGGCACCATCACCGGAAAGTTGAAAGGCGTGATGCCCGCCACCACGCCCAGCGGCTGGCGCAGCGTCCAGTTGTCGATGCCGGTGCTCACCTGGTCGGTGAAGTCGCCCTTGAGCAGCTGCGGAATACCGCATGCGAACTCGACGATGTCGATGCCGCGCGAGACCTCGCCCTGCGCGTCGGTGAACACCTTGCCGTGCTCGGCGGTGATCATGTGGGCGAGCTCGTCCTTGTGCAGGTTCAGCAGCTCCAGAAACTTGAACATCACGCGGGCACGGCGAATCGGTGGCGTGTCGGCCCACTTGGGAAAGGCGGCCTGGGCGGCGGCCACGGCGGCGTCGACATCGGCCGCGGCGGCAAGCACCACCTTGCCAGTGACCTTGCCGGAGGCCGGATTGGTGACGTCCTGCGTGCGGCTGGAACCGCCGGCGGTGTGCTGGCCGGCGATGAAATGCGCGATCTGTGTGGTCATGGAGAGTCCCAGGGTCAAATGATTTGCGCCAGTCTAGAAAAGGGAAGGGCGCCTGCCTAGGCGCTAAAGTTGAACTGTTTGTTCGCCATGGTGAACAATGCAGCCATGGATACGCAAAAAGCCGAATCGCTCTGGACGCACCTGCACTGGCTGATCGTGCTCGGCCAGCAGGGCAGCTACACCGCCGCCGCGGCCCGGCTGGGCGTGAGCAAGGCCGCCATGAGCCAGCGCATTGCCGAACTGGAGCGCGCCGCGGGCGTGCCCCTGGTGCGCCGTACCACGCGCAGCATGCGGCTCACCGAGGCCGGCCAGCAGCTCGTCGACCAGACCCGGGAGCCCTTCGAGCAGATCGCCCACAGTTTTTTGAAGGCCCAGGACCATGCGGGCGAACCGCGCGGCCTGGTGCGCGTGACGGCGCCGGTAGCCTTGGGGCGGCAGCAGCTGTTACCGCGGCTGGCCGACTTCCTGCTTGCGCATCCATCGATCCGCATCGAGATGGAGCTTTCCGATCGTCTCAGCTCGCTTGCGACGGAAGGCTTCGACCTGGCGGTGCGGCACGCCGCTTCGCCGCCCGATACGCATGTGGCCTGGCGGCTGTGCGAGACCCGATCCGTGCTGGTGGCCAGCCGGGCCTATCTGCGCCGCAAGGGAACGCCGCTGTCGCCGTCCATGCTGGCCGAGCACGATTGCCTGCACTATCCGCGCGGGCAAGAAACGAATGTGTGGTCGTTCGAGCGCCGGAACGTCCGGGCGCGCCAGGCCGAGCGCATGACCGTGCCCATTGCCGGCCCGCTCGCCGCCAACAACAGCGAAGCGCTTCGCGATGCCGCGCAGGCCGGGCTTGGCATTGCCCTGCTGCCCGACTTCAGTGCGCAGTCGGCCTTGCAAGCGGGCAAGCTGGTGGAGGTGCTGCCCGACTGGCAGCCCACCGGCGCATTCGCGGACCACATCTACGCCATTCGGCCGTACTCGCTGCACATACCGCGCGCGGTCAATCTGTTTGTGAGCCACCTGCGCGAAACCCTCAAGGCAGGGTTCCGCTTGCCGCAGGCCTGAGGTTTCGGCCCGCTGGTCCGGCCTGGTTTCAGGTGGACGATGCAAGCAGCTGCTTGACCAGCAACTGTGCCGCGGGCGACAGGGTCTCGCCGGTCTTCGTTGCCATCAGCAGCCGCCGAACGGCCCAGGCGTCCTTCAGCCGCACCACCTTGAGATCGAGCGCGCTCACCTGCGCCTTGCAGGCCGCGAGCGGCACCACGCCGATGCCGAGGTTGGCGGCGATCATGTGGCACATCGCATCGAAGCTGCGCACCTGCACGCGCAACCGCATCGGAATGGCGGCCTGCTCGGCCGCGCGGGAGGTCAGCTCGAGCAGCGAGCTGCTGCGGTTCAGGCCCACGAACTCGTGGGCGAGGCAGGTCTTGAAGTCCGTTCTCCGGGTGCGCGCAAGCGGATGCTGCCGGGCGCACAGCACCACCAGCTCGTCGGTCTGGAACTGCGCCACGTCGAGCCCGTAGGCGGGCGTGTTTTCCGCGAACACGCCCACGTCGGCCAGGCCGTCGACCAAGGCGCGGACGATGTCGCCGCTCAGTTGTTCTTCCACTTCGACGCGGATGTCCGGATGCTGGCCGAGAAACGCCGCCAGCGTGGCCGGCAGGAACTCGGTGAGCGCCGACATGTTGGCCCACAGCCGCACATGGCCGCGCACGCCGCTCGAGTAGTCGCCGAGTTCGTTGCTGAACTGCTCGAAGCCCTGAAAGAGCCGCATCGCATGCTGCATGGCCACATGGCCGGCGGGGGTGAGGGCTATGCCTTGCGAACTGCGCTCCAGCAGCTTCGACCCGGTGGCGGCCTCGAAATCAGAAAGCCGCCGGCTGGCCGCCGAAAGGGCGAGGTGACAGGCCTCCGCACCCTTGGTGATGCTGCCCGACTGGGCCACCGCGCAGAACAGGCGCAGCGTCACGAAATCGACACGCGCGGGATTGATGGGGCTGGCCATCGCCGGATTCTAGGGATGGCGCCGTCATGTAAACGCCATTGGCATAGGCCAAAAGATTCTTTGACATGTTATGTCGGCGCACCTATAGTGAACGTCAGGAACAAAAAGGAGGGGTATGCAATCACTGCTCGATCAACTGAAGGGGCTTGACGTTCTGGCCGGTGCCGCAATGGGCGGACTTGCGATGCAATTGCAGCCTATTCCCGGCCATACGCCCGTGGTGCAGGTGAGCATCGAGGGCCGGGACGAGTTGCCGATCTTCATCACCAGTTCAGACATGCAGGTGATCTGCATCTGCTATCTCTGGACCGAAGAAGAAGTGAAGCCCGAGCGCCGGACCGAGCTGCTCGAGTCGTTGCTCGACCTGAATCCCTCGGTGCCGCTGTCGTCCTTCGGCCGCGTCGATGGCCGCTATGTGCTCACCGGTGCGCTCGGCCGCAATGCCAGCGTCGAAGACATCGCGCGCGAAGTGGCGGTGCTCAGCGACAACGCGCTCGATGCGCTGGACGCCCTGTCCGAATTCCTGAACTAAAAGGCGGAAATCATCATGACGGTCATCAAGAAACTGGTCACCTTGCTGCGCGGGAGCGCCCGCGAAATCGGCGAGAGCGTGGTCGACAGCAATGCCACGCGCATCTACGAGCAGGAAATCATCGATGCCAAGCACAGCATCGAGAAGGCCAAGGGTGATCTCACTGGCGTCATGGCCAAGGAGATGCAATCGGCCCGCGAAATCGAACGCCTTAAAAACGAGGTCACGCGCTACGAAGGCCTGGCACTCGAGGCGCTCAACAAGACGCAGGAAGGCCTGGCGCTCGACGTCGCGGCCAAGGTCGGCACGCTCGAAAAAGAGCTCGAGGAGCAGGCCAAGGCGCATGCCTCCTACGCGCTGCAGGTGTCCAAGCTCAAGGACCTCATCAAGACGGCCGAAGTGCGCATTCGCGAGCATGAGCGCGAGATCGGCATTGCCAAGACCACCGAGAGCGTCTACCTCGCCACGCAATCGATCTCCGAGAACATCGGCGCGGGCGGTTCGCGCCTGTCCAATGCGCGCGAATCGCTCGAGCGCATCCGCCGGCGCCACGAAGACCTGGCCGACCGGATGACCGCGAGCCAGGCACTCGAAGACGAGCTCGGCCACAGCGCTCTCGAAAAGAAGCTGGCGGCCGCGGGCATCGGCAGCGATGTCGACCGCACCGGCCTGGTGATGGAGCGCATCCGCGCCCGCCAGGCCAAACCGGCGGAGCCCGGCACCCAATGACCGTACGGGTCAAGCCGGTTCGCTGGCAAGGCTCGGACGAGGCGATACGCGCCGTTCAGGTGGCGTTCGATGTGGAAGAGGCCGTGCTGGAGGCGGTGCGCACGGCGGCCTTCGAGCAGCACGTGTCCACCTCCGACCAGATCCGGCAGGTGCTGGGGCTTGCGACAACGTCCAAACCCAAGCGGCCGCGCCTGACCGTGTCGCTGAATGCGGCAGACTACGAGTTTCTGGCGGCGAGATATGGGCTCGCCCCGGACGACCGCCTGGCCATCAAGGAGAGGGCCACGCGGGATCTGATTGCTTTTGCAAGTGGTGGAAAGAAAAAGGGCACTGGCGCAGCGAAGCCGGGCCGAAGATAAAAACACAACCCGCACGCGGGAGGGTCAATGGGAAATTTCATGGATGCGGTGACGGGGTACCCCACCGCGATCTACACGGTGCTGCTGGGCGTCGTGGTGATCTATTGGGTGCTCGCGGTGGCCGGCATGGTCGACATTGAGCACAGCGGCATCGATGTCGATGTGCAGACCCACGCCGACGGCGACACCAGCGACATAGGGCAACTCGCGAGCTACGTGGTCGCGTTCGGCCTGAACGGCGTGCCGTTCTCGGTGGCGGTGAGCCTGCTGGTGCTGGTGTCGTGGACGCTGTCCTGCCTTGGCGGGGAGTGGCTGCTGCCGCTGGTGCCCACGCTGCCGCTCAAGCTCCTGGCCGGTACGGTGCTGCTGGTGGCGAGCGCCGCCATTGCCATACCCGTCACTGCCGTGGCCATTCGCCCGCTGCGAGGCTTGTTCGTGAGCCATACGGCCGTGAGCAATGCGGCGCTGGTCGGGCAAGCCTGCCGCGTCGTCACCGGGGTGGTGAACGAGAAGGACGGCCGCGCCGAAGTGGCCCGCCGCGGCGCCAGCCTGAACATTCGCGTCTGGGCGCCCACGCCCAACACGCTCAAGCGCGGATCGCAAGCGCTGATTCTCGAATACGACGAGGTGGCCGGCCGCTACCTCATCGCAGCGCACGAAGACATCGTCTGACCGCGCGCATCCCCTTACCGTTCGTTCGCTCTTAAAGCATCTCTGGAGAAAAAATGGAGCCCATCCTCTTTGCCGTGGCCATCCTGGCCGTGGTCATCCTCGGCCTGTTCGCGATGTTCGCCAAGTTCTATCGAAAGATCGAACAGGGCCACGCGCTCATCGTGAACACGCTGCGCGCCGAGCCCGAGGTGACTTTCACCGGGCGAATGGTCTACCCCATCATCCACAAGGCCGAGTTGATGGACATCTCGGTCAAGACCATCGAGATCGACCGCTCCGGCAACGAAGGCCTCATCTGCCGCGACAACATTCGCGCAGACATCAAGGTGAAGTTTTTCGTTCGCGTGAACAAGACCGCGGACGACGTGCTCAAGGTGGCGCAGGGCATTGGCTGCGCGCGCGCTTCGAACCACGAAACGCTCGAAGAATTGTTCTCGGCCAAGTTCTCCGAAGCGCTCAAGACCGTCGGCAAGTCGATGGATTTTGTCGACCTCTACCAGGCGCGAGACGGTTTCCGCGACCAGATCATCAGCCAGATCGGCAACGACCTTTCGGGCTACGTGCTCGAAGACGCCGCCATCGATTACCTCGAGCAAACGCCGCTGTCGGAACTCGACACCAACAACATCCTCGATGCGCAGGGCATCAAGAAGATCACCGAGCTGACGGCGGTCGAGCATGTGCGCACCAACGAACTGCGCCGCAACGAGGAAATGCAGATCAAGAAGAAGAACGTCGAAACGCAGGAAGCGCTGCTCGAGCTTGAGCGCCAGCAGGCCGACGCCACCGCGCGCCAGCAGCGCGAAATTGCCAGCGTGCGCGCCCGGGAAGAGGCCGAGACCGCCAAGATCCAGGCCGAAGAGCGCACCAAGTCCGAAACCGCGCGCCTGGTTGCCGAACAGTCCATCTCGGTGCAGCAGGAAAACGTGCAGCGCGAAAAGGAAGTGGCCGAGAACAACCGCAAGCGCGCAGTCGCCATCGAGGAAGAAAAAGTCACCCGTGCCCGCGATCTTGAAATTGTCGATCGCGAAAAGGAAGTGACGCTGCAGCGCATCGAGAAGGACAAGGCCGTCGAAGTGCAGAAGAAGGCGATTGCCGACGTGATTCGCGAGCGCATCGTGGTCGAACGCACCGTGGCCGAGCAGGAAGAAGCCATCAAGGAACTGCGCGTGGTGGCCGAGGCCGAGCGCACCAAGAAATCCGTCGTGATCATGGCCGAGGGCCAGGCCGAAGAGAAGATGGTGCTCGACGTGAAGGCGGCCGAAACGCAAGAAAAGCGCGCCCGCCACAAGGCGGCCGAAGAACTCACGCTGGCCGACGCCAAGCTGAAGGTGGCCGAGCGCGATGCCGAATCGAAGAAGCGCGAAGCCGAAGGCGTGGAAGCCATCTCGGCCGCGCCGGGCCTTGCCGCCGCCAAGGTCGAGATTGCGACCGCGCAAGCCAAGCTCGCGAGCTTCGAGGCCGAGGCTTCCGGTAAGGAAAAGCTCGGCTTGGCCGACGTGCATGTGCGGCAGGCCGATGCCGACGCCGTCCTCAAGGCCGGCCAGGCCGATGCGCAGGTGATCGAGGCGCGCTCGCAGGCCGAGGCCGCGGGCATGCGCGCCAAGTTCGACGCTGAAGCCTCGGGCAAGGAGAAGCTCGGCCTTGCCGAAGTGAACGTGCGCACGGCCGACGCCGAAGCCACCCTGAAGTCGGGCCAGGCCGACGCGCAGGTGATCGAAGCCCGCTTCAGCGCCGAGGCCAAGGGCCTGCACGAAAAGTTCGAAGCCATGAAGGCAATGAGCCCGGACACCCGCGACCACGAAGAGTTCCGCATGCGCCTGGAAAAGTCGCACATCGAAACCATGAAGGGCATCGATGCGCAGACCTCCATCGCCAAGGAGCAGGCCGAGGTGCTGGGCACAGCGCTCGCCAACGCCAAGATCGACATCGTGGGCGGGCAGGGCGACTACTTCGACAGCTTCGTGCGCTCGCTGTCCGTGGGCAAGGGCATCGACGGCGTCATCTCCAAGAGCAATGCGCTGCAGGTGGCCTTCAAGGACCAGCTGGCCGGCGACCGCGACGTGGTGAAGGACCTGCGCGACATCGTCGGTGCGCTCGGCAATTCGTCCGGCGAGATCCAGAACCTCAGCGTTGCGGCGCTCATGAGCCGCATTACCAGAGACGGCAGCGAAAGCCAGAAAACCGCGCTGAGCAACCTGATCTCCACCTTCCGCAACTGAGTGGGCGCGCAATGAACCCGAACCTCAAATGCAGCTGCTCGGCGCATTCGCCGATGCAAGCCGTTGCCCTGGCCGAGGCGCTCCTGGCCGTGAACTGCACCGACTGCGGCGGCATGGTCATGTCCATGGAAGACTGGCGCGCGTGGAAGGCCGCCGACCCTGCGCGCGAACCCCATGCAATCGATGACGAGGTCATCGAAGTGTTCGATGCCGCATCGGTGCGGCATTGCCCCGAGTGCGACCGCCTCATGCAGCGCCTGCGCGTGAGCGCGGGGCCCGACTTTCGCATCGACCGATGCATTGCCTGTCAGAACCTCTGGTTCGACCAGGGCGAATGGCGTGCGCTCGTGAGCCGCGGCCTGGCCAACCGGCTCGACGAACTGCTGTCCGACAGGTGGCAGCGGCAACTGCAGACCGAAGAGGTGCGCGAGGTGCGCCTTGCCGCGCTGCGCCGCCGCTACGGCAACGACTGCATCGACGAGCTGGACCGCATTCGCGCCTGGCTCGACACCCAGCCCCACCGCGACGAATTGCTCGCTTTGCTGCGCGCGGACTGACCGCGCCGATCTATGCAACCCACGGAAGAATCGGGGGCGCCGGCCGGCGCCCAGGCGCCGTCTGACCAGACCGAAACCCTGGTGTTCGGCAGCGGCAGCTACGACCTGCTGAAGAAGCGGCTCGAAACACAGGGCGAAGGCCTGCTCGCGAAGACGCAGGCGCTCAACGAGCGGCGTCTCGCCGAGTTCGGCCGCTCCGAGCAGGCCTTGGTGCTGCGCACCCGCGCGCGCACCGAGAACAACGCCGTGGCGCGCGACATCGTGCGCATTGGCGATCTGCTGCTGTTCGGCTACAACGTGTTTATCGGCCTGCGCAAGGAAACGGCCGTGAGCGACGTGTTCGGGCTCTACCGATTGGCAGTGCCCGGAGAGGCCGCCACCGAGAACGACGAGCTGCAGCCCGTGCCGCTGGCCGGCACCTTCCTCGAAGACACGCGCTTCGTCTCCGATTTTCGTGAGCTGTACGCCTACTACAAGCAGGCGACGATGCTGCAGCTGCGCGTCACGCAGGACAAGCTGCTCGCGTCCTTCCAGATCGGCCAGCAGTTGGGCGACGTGCGCGTGTTCCGCTGGGCCATCGAGCGCAGCGGCGACATCCACTACATCGACAACCGCGGCGAACGCGACATTGCGCTGCCCGCGAGCCACGACTTCGAATGGACCGTTGCCACGCGCGAAGACCATGTGGGCGGCAAGCACCCCCATGTGAACGTGCTCGACACGGTGTTTGTCGAAACGCTGGGCGGCGACCTCACGGTCAAGATCGAGAACAACACCGAAACCGGCCTTGGTATCTACAGCGAGCCGGTGGAAGACAAGAGCCAGTCGCTGACCGACGCCGAGATTTCGTGGGCCAAGCTCGGCATGCTGATCTTGCTGCGCGTAAAGCCTTACCGCGAGCAGGTCACGCGCTACCTGGTCTTCAACATCCGCACGCAGCAGGTCGAGCGCATCGACGCCATCGGCGGCTCCTGCGTGCAGCTGCCCGAAGACCACGGCATCATCTTTCCGGGCGGCTACTACCTGCAGTCGGGCGAGTACAAGCGCTTCGACCTGCCGGGCGAAGTGGTGGAGAGCCTGCGCTTCAAGCGCATGCTGCGCTCGCCCAACGGGGAAGACGTGGCCTACGTCTTCTACGACCCGAAGCCGGGGCGCTATGCGCTCTTCAACTACAACCTGATCGACAAGAAGCTCGCCACGCCGATCATCGCCAACGGCTACGCGCGCTTTGCCGACGGCCGCATCCTGGTGTTCAACGGCGACGCCGGCGAGCCCACGCGTGTGCACCCGATGCAGCTCTGGCAGACGCCGTTCGCCAGCGAAGAGCATGTGAGCGCGCAGCCGCCCGCCACCGGCTTCTTCGGCAAGATCGGCAATGCCGAGCTGGTGCGCGGCGTGAGCGACCTGATGGGCATTGCCCGTGCGGTACGCGAGCAGGCGCCCACGCGCGCTGCGTACGAAGACTTGATTCGCCAGTGCACCCGCGTGAGCGACGCCTACTTCTGGCTGGACGCCTCCGAGGCGGCCGGCCTGATGGGCGAGCTGCGCAGCATTGCCGACGTGGCGCGCAGCACGCTGGCCGAGTTCGAGAAGGTCGACACCATCCGCCGCGAGACCGCGCGCGCGCTGGCCCGTGCCGAAGACGAGCAGCACGCCTTGCTGGTCGACATTGCCAGCACGCTCTGGCGCGCGCCCGACGATTTCGTGAAGGCCCTGGGCCGCCTGCGCGAACGGCGCGGCGCGCTGCAGATGCTCAAGGAGCTGCGCTACGCCGACCTGCCGCGCATCGCCGCCATGGACGCCGCGCTCGAGACCGAGCAGCAGCGCATCGGCGAACGGGCCATGCAGTTCCTGGCGGCGGACACGGCCTTCAGCGGCCAGCGCCAGGCACTGGACAAGCTGGCGCTAGACCTGCCGAATCTTGCGACTTCGCCCGCGCTTGGCCAGATGCTGGCAACGCTCGACGAGCAAGCGGCCGGCCTCGATTTGCTGACCGAACAGCTCGGGAGCCTGCCAGGCGGTGATGCGGTGATCCGCACTTCGATTCTCGACCGCATCTCGCTGATCTACGCCGACATCAACCGCATGCGCGCCGATGCACGCGCGCGGCGCAAGTCACTCGGCGCAACCGAGGCGCGCGCGGAGTTCGGTGCGCAGTTCAAGCTTTTCAGCCAGGCGGTGGAAAACGCGCTGGAGTTTGCCGACACGCCCGAGAAGTGCGACGACGCGCTCACGCGCCTCTTGGCCCAGCTCGAAGAAATCGAAGGCCGCTTTGCCGAGCAGGAAGACTTTTTGGCCGACATCGCCGAAAAGCGCGAGACCGTGTACGAAGCGCTTTCCGCGCGCCGCCAGAGCCTGGTGGAGGCCCGCCAGCGCCGTGCGCAGGGCGTGGTCGACGCGGCGGGGCGCATCCTCGACGGTATTCCACGCCGCGTTGCGCAGTTCGGCGACCTGAAGCAGGTTCACAGCTACTTCGCGGCCGATCCGATGATCGGCAAGCTGCACACGCTGATTGCAGACCTGCGCACGCTCGGCGCCGCCGTGCCGGCGGACGAGCTCGACACGCGCCTGAAGACGGCGCGCGACCAGGCCCTGCGTTCGATTCGCGACAAACGCGAACTGGTGAGCGAAGGCGGAGACACCCTGCGCCTGGGCCGTCATGCCTTTACCGTGCACCGCCAGCCCGTCGACCTGACCTTGGTGGCCCGCGAGAGCGGTATGGCCTACCAGGTCACCGGCACCGACTACCTGAGCCCCGTGGACGAGCCGCGCCTGCTGCCGCTGCAACGCTACTGGAACCAGGCGCTGGTTTCGGAAACCACCGAACTGTCGCGCGCCGAATACCTGGCCGGCCGCTTGCTCGAGTCGCTGCTCGATGGCAAGGCCGAGCGCACCTGGGCCGAGGTGGTCACGCTCCTCACCGAAGACCCTTTGCATCCGCAGCTGCTCGAAATGGTGCGCCGCTTTGCAGCCGCGCGCTACCAGGAGGGCTACCAGAAGGGCATTCATGACGACGACGCGCTGCGCCTGCTGGGCGCGCTCGTCGCAATGCAAGACCAGGCCGGCCTGCTCGCATGGGGGCCGACCGAACGCGCGCTTGCGTTGCTCTACTGGCAGCACGGCCACCTGATCGCGCACCGCGAATCGCTGCTGCGGCGTGCGCGCGCCGCCTTGCAGATGCAGGCCCTGTTCGCCCGCCGCGACGCGCTGGAGCAGCTCGAAGCCGACACGGCGCGCGCGCTTAACCACTTTGCGCGCGACATGCTGCCCGACCTGCTGCCGTTGGCCGAAACCGCTACCGAAGAAGAGCGCGACGCCCACCAGGGCCGCGTGTCCACCGTGTGCGGCCAGGCGGCTGCCTACCTAGTGCGCGAACTGGCCGGCGAGCACGGCGGGGAAACCTGGGCCGTATCGGGTGCGGGCGAAGACCTGGCCGCCGCGTTGCTTCGCGAGCTCGAAAGGGGTGGACGGCGCGATGCGTGGCAGCACGATCTCGATGCCGCACCGCCGGCGGAGCGCTGGCGCCTTGCGCGCGACTGGGTGCGTGCCTATGCGGTTCATCAGGCGCCGCAGTCGGTCGATTGGGTAGACGACGCGGCCAGCGTGCTGGCCATGCCGATGCAGCGCAAGCGTGTCAACGTGGCGCTCGACCGCACGGTCGAAGGGCTGCGCGGCGAACATCCGCGCGTGGCCGATGGCCGCATGACGCTGAACCTGAACGACTTCTGGCGCCGCTTCCTGTTTCACACCACGCATGCGGTGCCGGGCTACGAGGCGCTGCACAGCTTGCGCCACGAGCTGCTCGAGCGCGAGAAGGCGCGGCTCAAGCTGAGCCAGTTCCAGGCCAAGCCGCTCTCGACCTTCGTTCGCAACCAGCTGATCGACGAGCTCTACCTGCCCATCATCGGCGACAACCTGGCCAAGCAGATCGGCTCGGCGGGGGAGGGCAGCCGCACCGACCGCATGGGCCTGCTGCTGCTGATCTCGCCGCCCGGCTACGGCAAGACCACGCTCATGGAATACGTGGCAGACCGGCTCGGCCTGATCTTCGTGCGCATCAACTGCCCGGCGCTGGGCCATGGCGTCACGGCCATCGACCCGGCCAACGCGCCCAACAGCGCCGCGCGGCAAGAGCTGGAAAAGCTGAACCTCGGCCTGGCAATGGGCAGCAACGTGATGCTGTACCTGGACGACATCCAGCACACGAGCCCGGAGTTTCTGCAGAAGTTCATTGCGCTGGCCGACGGCACGCGCCGCATCGAGGGCGTGTGGAACGGCGAGCCGCGCAGCTACGACATGCGCGGCAAGCGCTTTGCCATCGTGATGGCCGGTAACCCGTACACCGAGTCGGGCGACGTGTTCAAGATCCCGGACATGCTGGCCAACCGGGCGGACATCTACAACCTGGGCGACGTGCTCTCGGGACGCGAGGCGGCCTTTGCGC
Source organism: Variovorax sp. CCNWLW186 (assembly GCF_037203865.1). Classification (NCBI taxonomy): domain Bacteria; kingdom Pseudomonadati; phylum Pseudomonadota; class Betaproteobacteria; order Burkholderiales; family Comamonadaceae; genus Variovorax; species Variovorax sp. CCNWLW186. The sequence continues at coordinate 65,516 of NZ_JBBCBO010000006.1, forward strand.
TTTCGTACATCGAGAACAGCCTGACCTCCAACCCCACGCTGATGCCGCTGGCCTCGCGCGACCCCAAGGACGTGCAGCTGCTGGTCAAGATGGCGCAGGGCCACGAGGTGCCGAGCAGCGCGCTTTCACATGCGTACAGTGCGGTTGAGTTGGAAGAGATAAAGGCACTGCTGCAGCGCCTGTTCCGTGCGCGCGACCTGCTGCTGAAGGTCAACCTCGCCTACATCGAATCGGCCGCGCAACAGGAGGCCTACCGCACGGCGCCGCCGTTCAAGCTGCAGGGCAGCTACCGCAACATGACCAAGCTCGCGGGCAAGATCACCGCGTTGATGCGCGACGACGAGCTCGACGCTTTGCTGCGCGACCATTACCGCGGCGAGGCGCAGACCCTGACCACCGGCGCGGAAGAAAACCTCTTGAGGCTTGCGCAGCTTCTGGGCAGCCCCACGCCGGAAGAAAGCGCGCGCTGGGCGGCCATCTGCGAAGAGTTCGTGCGAAAGAAAAAGCTCGGCGGCGACGACGTCGACGGCAGCCAGCGCATTGCAAGCAGCATGCTCGACGTGGCGCGCGCGGTCGATGCGCTCAAACCCAAGCCGCCCGCCGAAGGCCCGAGCGAAAGCCAGCGGCTGGCCGACGCCATGCTGCAGATTGCGGTGACCTATCGCGAACTGATTCTGCCGCTAGTAACCGCCACCGAACGCCGGCTCGAGCTCGACCGGTCGATCAAGCAGGACATGGAGCGGCTTGCGGCTGAAGTGCAGGCTGCGCGTAGCGTGGTGAAGCGCTCTCCCAAGCCGGACAAGGAGGGCTAGGAATGAGGGGTTGTCTTTCTTTGCGTCATGCTGTTTCGCGCTGCGGTTCTTCAGGGCGCGCGCCCGCCGACGGGGTACCTTTCTCCGCGAATGTCCCCCGGCCTGCGGCCTCCTCCTTTATTTCGCTGCGCAAGGCACCCCATCGACGTGCGCGTTGGGCAGAGCGGTGGTTGATCGAGCGGAACAAGCGCATCGCCCAGTGTGCACAGGGCATCGGGTGCTCCCCGCAGCGAAATAAAGGAGGAGCCGAAGGCGGGGGACATTCGCGGAGGGGAGTACCCGGTGGCCTTTGCACGCGCCCTGAACAAGAGCCCCTGAATACGCGCAGCACTATGGAGATTCACTGAAATGTCCGCACTACCCGAACTACTGGCCCAGCTGGACGCCACCATGGCCGACGAGCGCCTCAGCGATGACGAGCGCCGCGTGCTGGTCCACATCTTGCGCGAAGCTTCACCGCCCGAAGACGGCCTGCGCCAGCTGCGCAATCGCGCGTTCGACCTGGTGCGCTCCCGCACAGCCGACCCGGAGCAGTTGTCCTTGCTCAAGTGGCTCGAAGGCGTGGTCCGCTCGATCGACACGGGCCGCTCTCCCGATGCGGTTGCAGTGCACTCGCAAGCCTTCTTCAGCCCCGGCACCGCTTGCCTGCAGGCGATCAATCAGCAGCTGAAGGCCGCCAGGCGCTCGGTCGATCTGTGCGTGTTTACGCTTTCAGATGACCGCATTACCGCCGAGGTGCTGGCCGCACATCGGCGCGGCGTGGCAGTGCGCTTCATTACCGACAACGACAAAGAATTTGATCGTGGCAGCGACGTAGGGCAATTGCGCGCGGCGGGCATCCCAATTGCGGTGGACCGCACCGAGGCGCATATGCACCACAAGTTCGCCATCTTCGACGGCGCACGGTTGCTGAACGGTAGCTACAACTGGACCCGCAGCGCCTGCGAGCACAACGAGGAGAACGTGATCTTGAGCAACGACCCCTCGCTGGTGCGCCGCTTTGCGGACGAATTCGACATCTTGTGGAAAGAACTGCAGGCCGCCTGATGCCAAGAAGAATCGACTACGACTGGGAACTGCCGCCTGAAATCCAGCAGCGGCTGGGAGGCGCGAGCTACGGTGCGCAGCGCATCATTCACGAGCAGGGCCATCTGCTGGTGATCCTGCACGAGCCGCCCGCCGGCCCCGGTGCGGAGCGCAAGCCGGCGGTGTTCTTGCGCAAGCCCGATGGCGCTTGGTTCCACAAGGGCAACAACCCCGGCGAGCGGGCGTTTGCCAAGCTGCTCGAAAGCTACCGCACGGCGCTGGCTACCTTCGAGACCAGGCACGCAGCCGCTGAAACTTCCGAAGACCTCTTCCAGGTTCTCGGTCCGCTCATTCCGCTGACCCGCGCCGCCATGAACATGCAGGCCGCGTTGCAGGCGGCGCGCGATGCCGTCAAGGAAGACCTCATGCTGATCGACCTGCGCGATCTGGCGGTCGAGATCACGCGCGGCCTGGAGCTGCTGCTGGCCGACACCCGCATGTCGCTCGACTACCGGCTCGCGCACGCGGCCGAGGCGCAGGCGCGCTCTACCCGTGAAGTGAGCCGTGCGCAGCACAAGCTCAACACCATCGCCGCGCTGACTTTTCCGCTCATGGCCGTTGGCGCTGCATTCGGCATGAACCTGCACAGCGGCATGGAGAACATGCCAGTCTGGATGTACTGGGCGATTTTTGCGGGCGGTCTTTTCCTCGGCATCTTGTTGCGCGGGTGGGTCAAGGCGCCCGAGGCAGCGCCGCTGCCGCCCGTCAAGCCTGCAACGGCAAAAAGAAAGTAGGGTTCCGGGCCTTCGCATTTTGCGAAGGGGTGCTGCCGTCAGAGCAATTCCGGCGGACGCGATCTGTTCCTAGAGTTGGGGCATTCCAACAGGAGACAGACGCAGATGAACGCACTCGAAGGCCTCAAGGTGCTGGAACTCGGCCAGCTCATCGCCGGCCCGTTCGCAGGCAAGACGCTGGCGGAATTCGGCGCCGACGTGATCAAGGTCGAGCCTGCCGGCGTCGGCGACCCGCTGCGCAAATGGCGGATGCTGCGCGAAGGCACCTCGGTGTGGTGGGAGGTGCAGTCGCGCAACAAGCGCTCGGTGTGCTTAGACCTGCGCAGCGCTGAAGGCCAGGAGGCGGTGCGCGCCCTGGCGCTCGAGGCCGACGTGCTCATCGAAAACTTCAAGCCGGGCACGCTCGAAGGCTGGGGCCTGGGCTGGGAGCAGCTGCATGCACTCAACCCCCGGCTCATCATGCTGCGCATCTCCGGCTACGGGCAGACCGGCCCCTACCGCGACAAGCCGGGTTTTGGCGTGCTCGGCGAATCGATGGGCGGGCTGCGCTACCTGAGCGGCGAACCGGGCCGGGTGCCCGTGCGCGTGGGCGTTTCGCTCGGCGACACGCTGGCTGCGCTGCATGGCGTCATCGGCGTGCTCACGGCACTGCACCACCGCACGGCCCATGGCGGGGAGGGGCAGTTCATCGACGTGGCGCTGTATGAGTCGGTCTTCAACGTGATGGAAAGCCTGCTGCCCGAATACGACGCTTTCGGCGCGGTGCGGGAGCGTGCCGGCAGCGCGTTGCCGGGTATTGCGCCGACCAATGCCTACAAGTGCAGCGACGGACATTACGTGCTGGTGGCGGGCAATGGCGACAGCATCTTCCGCCGGCTGATGAGGGCCATCGACCGCGCGGACCTGGAGAACGATCCGCAGCTCGTGCACAACGACGGCCGCGTGGCGCGCGTGGAAGAAATCGATACAGCCATCGAGGCCTGGACGCTGCAGCGTAGCCGCGACGAGGTGCTGGCGGTGCTCGATGCGGCGGGCGTGCCCGTCGGGCGCATCTACTCGGTGGCCGACATCGCCGCCGATCCGCAATACCAGGCACGGCAGATGATCGTGGAGGCGACCACTTCCGATGGCGGAACGCTCAAGGTGCCCGGCGTCGTGCCGAAGCTCAGCGCCACGCCGGGCCGCATTGCACACCCTGCGCCGCGGCTCGGCGAACACACGGGCGATCTGAAAGGCCCGGGCTGGCCCGCACGCCGCACCGAAGAAAGCGAGGCCGTATGAAAGCAGGCAACGGCAAGCGGCTCTTCATCAACGACGTGGCCACCCGAGACGGCTTCCAGATGGAAAGCCGGTTCATCCCCACAGACGACAAGATCGCATTGATCGACCGCCTCAGCACGCTCGGCTACGCCAAGATCGAGGTGACCTCGTTCACTTCCGCCAAGGCGATACCGGCACTGCGCGATGGCGAAGAGGTGATGCAGCGCATTACGCGCCGCCCCGGCGTGGTCTACACCGCGCTGGTGCCGAACCTGCGTGGGGCCGAGCGCGCGCTGGAAAGCCGCATCGGCGAATTCAACATCGTCATGTCGGTGAGCGAAACGCACAACCTCAGCAACCTGCGGATGACACGCGAGCAATCCTTCGCCCAACTCACCGAAGTCATAGCGCTGGCAAGGCAGGCCGGCGTGCCGGTGAACGTCTCGCTCTCGTGCGTGTTCGGCTGCCCGATGGAAGGCGAGGTGCCGCTTGCCACGGTGCTCGAATGGATCGACCGCTTCGCCGCGCTGCGGGTGCAGGGCATCACGCTGTGCGACACCACGGGCATGGCTTTTCCCACGCAGGTGCAGGCCGCTTGCGAGGCGGTGCTGGCAAGGCACCCAGCAATGCAATGGACGGCGCACTTTCACAACACGCGCGGCATGGGACTTGCCAACACCGTGGCCGCGGTCGAGGCAGGGATCGAGCGGCTCGACATGTCGCTGGGCGGCATCGGCGGTTGCCCCTATGCACCCGGCGCGACCGGCAATGTGGCCACCGAAGATGTGGTGCACATGCTGCAATGCATGGGCTATGAAACCGGCATGAATCTCGACGGACTGATCGAAGCCGCGTCGGAACTCGAGGCCCTGGTGCAGCACGCTCTGCCGAGCCAGGTTTCCCGCGCCGGTCAGCGCCTCACCCGGCATGCGCCGCCAGCCGATTTCAACGACATCGCGGCCCGTGCGCATGCGCACCGCGGCAAGGAGCTGCAGACATGATCGACCATCTGGACCACCTGGTGCTCACCACCACGGACGAGGAGGCCTGCACCCGCTTCTACGTCGACGTGATGGGTATGACGCTGGAGACTTTTGGCCCGGGCCGCAAGGCTTTTCGCTTCGGCAACCAGAAGATCAACCTGCACGTGAAGGGACACGAGTTCGAGCCCAAGGCGCAAGTGCCAATGCCCGGCTCGCTGGACCTGTGCTTCATCGCGAGCATGCCCTTGGACGACGTGATCGCGCGCCTGAAGGACAGGGGCGTGCCGATCATCGAAGGCCCTGTGATGCGAACGGGCGCCACATCGCGCATCCGCTCGGTCTATGTGCGCGACCCTGACCTGAACCTCATCGAAATCTCCGAGCTGGCGCTCTGAGGGCGCCGGCTTCGAAGACAACCTATAAAAACCACCCGAGACAAACCATGAAAACCACACTTTGCCTTCTGACAGCTAGCCTTGGCCTTGCACTGGCAACCACCACGGCCAGCGCCGATACCTGGCCTTCGAAGCCGATCACCTTCATCGTGCCCACCGCACCAGCGGGCTCCACCGACATCATGGCGCGCATGGTCGGCGAGCCGCTGCAACGCGCGCTGGGCCAGCCCGTGGTCGTCGACAACAAACCTGGTGCCAGCGGCAACATCGGCACCGAAGCCGTGGCGCGCGCCGCGCCCGACGGCTACACGCTGCTGATGCAGTACTCGGGCTACCACGTCGGCAACCCCTCCCTCTATCCGCAACTCAAGTGGAGTCCGTCCAAGGACTTCGTTCCGGTGGCCATGGTGATGCGCGCGCCGCACGTGGTCGCCGTCAGCGGCAAGCTGCCGGTCAACTCCATGAAAGAACTCGTCGAGCACGGCAAGAAAAAAGAGGGCGGCCTCTTCTACGCCTCGTCAGGCAATGGATCGATTCAGCACATTGCGGGCGAACTGCTGTCGCGGCAGGCCAAGCAGCCGATGACGCACGTACCCTACAAGGGCTCGGGTCCGGCCATCAACGACCTGATTGCGGGCAACGTCGACATGTTCATCACCACGCCGCCTTCGGTCATCGGGCACATTGCCAGCGGGCGCATGAAGGCGCTGGCCTATACGGGCAGCAAGCGGCATCCGTCGATGCCCAATGTGCCGACCTCGGCCGAGGCAGGCTTGCCGGGCTACGAAGTGGAGTCGTGGTTTGCGGTGTTCGCGCCGGCCAAGACGCCGCCCGAGGTGGTGGCGAAGCTCAGCGCCGAGATCAAGAAGATCGTCGAGAGCGAGTCGTTCCGCAAGAAGGTGGACGAGCAGGGCGCCTTCGCGACCTACATGGATTCCGCCGCGCTGGGCAAGTTTGTCGACCAGGAACTGGTGGCCTGGTCGAAGGTGATCAAGGCGGCGGATATCAAGCCCGAGTGAACGGGCTGGCGCCGCAGCACGCTACGGCTTGACGCCGAGCACCGAGAGAATGATGGCTGCCAGCGTCAGCGTGACCGGCAACCGGTGCGACGCCAGGGCTTGCGCCCGCGCAACCGACAGCTTCGACGAGAGAAGCAGGTTCTTTTCGGAATGAAGAGGTGTGGTCATATCGATACTCCTGAATGGCTGCGGGCGACTTGTCCGCATGCCTCAAAGATAGTCATCGCAAGGCACCGTGGCACGGGGCTTTGCGCGACACCGCGTTTCCGTTTTTGCAACGATCGGCGCGGAACCAGGTCAGGGTAGCTGCGAAGAATTAGCCGGCAATGAGCTTCTGCACCAGCTCTGCGGTGGTGGCCGCCGCGTACTTGCGCATCAGCCGCGCCCGGTGCAGCTCGACCGTGCGGTGGCTGATGCCCAGCGCCTTGCCGATCTCCTTGGACGTGAGACCACGCATCACCTGCGCGGCCACCTCGCGCTCGCGCGGCGTGAGCTCGGCCTTCACGGCGCGGCGCGAACCCAGGTCTTCGAAGGTCCAGATGCCGGCCTCGTGCGGCGCGGCGCGGTTCATGGCGTGGCCCGTGACATGGCACCAGAAGGTTTCGCCAGCCATGGCGCCGTGCAGGCCACCCAGGCGCTTCATCATGCGGTTGTCGGCGTAGCGGCCGCTGGCGTTCAGGAACGGCTCCATGCGCTTGCCGATGCGCTCGAACTCGGCCACGCTGGGGTACAGAATGCTGAACGAATGCCCGACCAGCGCAGAGGGCGTTGCACCAAAAATCTCGCAAACCCGCTCGTTGCAGGCCACGATGGTGCGGTTGCGCGAAACCACCATGCCCACGGGGGCATGCTCAAAGGCCAGGCGGTAGTCGATCTCCTGCATCGGGGGTCACCATTACGAAATACTACGTATGCGACTACGTAGTATCGTTCAAGGCTCTTCAAAGCTTTCGCCAACTCTCCATCCATCCATCAAGGAGCCCGAGTGAACAAGATTTATCCCTCCGCAGACGCGGCACTCAAGGGGGTCGTGGCCGACGGGCAGATGCTCGCGGTCGGCGGCTTCGGCCTGTGCGGCATTCCCGAGGCGCTGATCGACGCGCTCAAGGACACCGGCGTGCAGAACCTCACCGTCATTTCGAACAACGCGGGCGTCGACGGCTTCGGCCTTGGCAAGCTGCTCGAGACGCGCCAGATCAAGAAAATGATCGCGTCGTACGTGGGCGAGAACAAGGAGTTCGAGCGCCAGTACCTGGCCGGCGAACTCGCCCTCGAATTCACGCCCCAGGGCACGCTGGCCGAAAAGCTGCGCGCGGGCGGCGCGGGCATTCCGGCCTTCTTCACCAAGACCGGTGTGGGCACGCAAGTGGCCGAGGGCAAGGAACTGCGCGAGTTCGACGGCGAAACGTATGTGATGGAACGTTCGCTGGTGCCCGACGTGGCACTGGTCAAGGCCGACGTGGCCGACAAGTCGGGCAACCTGCGCTTTCGCCTCACGGCGCGCAACTTCAACCCGGCCGCCGCCATGGCCGGCAAGATCTGCATCGTCGAAGTCGAGAAGATCGTCGAAGTGGGCGAACTCGCGCCCGACGACATCCACCTGCCGGGCATCTACGTGCACCGCATCGTGCTCAACGCCAACCCCGAGAAGCGCATCGAGAAGCGCACGGTGAGCGCCGCCGCGCCGGCAGACGCAGCGGCCGCCAAGGTCGAGGCCCAGGCTGCCATTGCGCAAGCCGCCGCCGGCAGCGAAGTGCCCGCCCCCGTCAAGAACACCAAAGGAGCCTGAGATGCCCTGGACCCAAGACCAAATGGCCGCGCGTGCGGCGCAAGAACTCGAAGACGGCTTCTACGTGAACCTGGGCATCGGCATTCCCACCCTGGTGGCCAACTTCGTCGGCGACAAGGAAGTGTGGCTGCAGAGCGAGAACGGCATGCTCGGCATCGGCCCGTTCCCGACTGAAGATCAGGTCGACGCCGACCTGATCAACGCCGGCAAGCAGACCGTCACCACGCTGCCGGGCTCGGCCATTTTCGGCAGCCACGACAGCTTTGCGATGATCCGCGGCGGCAAGATCAACCTGTCGATCCTCGGCGCCATGCAGGTCAGCGTGAAGGGCGACCTTGCCAACTGGATGATTCCCGGCAAGATGGTGAAGGGCATGGGCGGCGCCATGGACCTGGTGGCCGGCGTGAAGCGCGTCATCGTGCTGATGGAGCACGTCGCCAAGAAGAAGGACGGCACCGAGGATTTCAAGATCCTCGAGCAGTGCACCTTGCCGCTCACCGGCGTGGGCGTGGTCGACCGCATCATCACCGACCTGGCCGTGATGGACGTGGTGCCCGAAGGCCTCAAGGTGGTCGAACTCGCGCCGGGCGTGAGCTTCGATGCGCTGCAGGCGAAGACCGGGGCGCAGCTGATCCAGTAGTAGGAGTAGGCAGCAGCAGCGCGTCGCGCTGCGCTTCGGCGGCTTCGCGCAGAAAGTTCCACACCGTCTGCATCCGCACGAGGTGCTTGGTTTCCGCCGGCATCGACATCCAGAAGGTGCGCGTGAAGTTCGCCTGGTCGCCGAGCACGGGGCGCAATGCGGCGTCCTGTTCGGCAATGAAGGCCGGCAGCACCGCAATGCCGGCTCCGGCCGCTACCGCCCGGTGCTGCGCCAGCACGCTGGTGCTGCGCAGCGCAAAGGCATCGGGCCGGTGCAGTTCGTCCAGGTACTGCAGTTCCTTGCTGAAGAGCAGGTCGTCCACGTAGCTGATGAAGGTGTGGCCGCGCAGGTCTTCGCGTGTCTTGATCGGCTGGTGCGCGGCCAGGTATTGCTTCGACGCGTAGAGCCGCAGCGTGTAGTCGGTGAGCTTGGTCACGACCACGGGCCCGCGCGCCGGCCGTTCGAGCGAGATCACGATGTCGGCCTCGCGTCGCGACAAGTGAACCAGCCGCGGCATCGCCAGCAGGTCGATGGTGAGCTTGGGGTGCTGCTGCGCGAAAAGCGCGAGCTGCGGCGCCAGCACCACGGTGCCGAAACCCTCGGTAGCGCCTATGCGCACCAGGCCCGACAAGCCTTCCTGCGATGCCGGCGCGGTGCTTTCCACCGCCTGGAAGGCGCTTTCCATGGCCTCGACCTGCGGCTGCAGCTTGCGGCCCGCCTCGGTGAGGCGGTGGCCGCCCGCCTCGCGTGAGAAAAGCGGCGCGCCCACTTCCTTCTCGAGCGCCTGGATGCGCCTGGCCACGGTGGTGTGGTCCACCTCGAGCCGGCGCGCGGCGCTCATCAGCGTGCCCGAGCGGGCCAGCTCCAGAAAGTAGCGAAGGTTGTCCCAGTCCATGTGCTCACATCACCTCGGGTTGCGCTCTGCATTTTTGCAAAGCGATGGCGCATATTTGTCTATTGTCATGGCAAATCTGCAAAGCTAGGATGCGGCTTGAACCTGCCACGCAGGCCCCGAATTCACAGGAGACAAAACCCATGGACGCCACCACCACCCCGAAGACCCAGGTCGCCACCGTCAAGCTGCTGATCGGCGGCAAGTTCGTCGAGTCGAAGACCAGCGAATGGCGCGACATCGTCAACCCGGCCACGCAAGAGGTACTTGCCCGCGTGCCCTTTGCCACGCAGGCCGAGCTCGACGCTGCGGTCGCGTCCGCGAAAGACGCCTTCAAGACCTGGCGCAAGACCCCCATTGGCGCCCGCGCCCGCATCTTCCTGAAGTACCAGCAGCTCATTCGCGAGAACATGAGCGAGCTGGCCGCGATTCTCACGGCGGAGCAGGGCAAGACGCTGCCCGACGCGGAGGGCGACGTGTTCCGCGGCCTCGAAGTGGTCGAGCACGCATCGAACATCGGCAACCTGCAGCTCGGCGAGCTGGCCAACAACGTGGCCAACGGCGTCGACACCTACACGCTGCTGCAGCCGCTGGGTGTGTGCGCCGGCATCACGCCGTTCAACTTCCCGGCCATGATCCCGCTGTGGATGTTCCCGATGGCCATCGTCACCGGCAACACCTTCGTGCTGAAGCCTTCGGAGCAAGACCCGATGGTGACGATGCGCCTGTGCGAACTGGCGCTGGAAGCTGGCATTCCGCCCGGCGTGCTCAACGTGGTGCATGGCGGCGAGGCCGTGGTCAACGGCATCTGCGATCACAAGGACATCAAGGCGATCAGCTTCGTCGGCTCGACCAAGGTCGGCACGCACGTCTACAACCGCGCCACGCTGGCCGGCAAGCGCGTGCAATGCATGATGGGCGCGAAGAACCACGCCATCGTGATGCCCGATGCCAACAAGGAGCAAACGCTCAATGCACTGGCGGGTGCGAGCTTTGGCGCCGCGGGCCAGCGCTGCATGGCTGTGTCGGTGGCGGTGCTGGTGGGCGAGGCGCGCAACTGGGTGCCCGAGCTCATCGCAAAGGCCAAGACGCTGAAGATCGGCGCCGGCACCGAAAAGGGCGTGGACCTGGGGCCGCTGGTTTCCTGCGCAGCCTACGACCGCGTCAACAACCTCATCGAACGCGGTGTGGCCGACGGCGCCAAGCTGGAGCTCGATGGCCGCAAGCCCACCGTGCCCGGCTACGAGAAGGGCAACTTCGTCGGCCCGACGATCTTCTCGGGCGTGAAGCCCGGCATGACGATCTACGACCAGGAAGTGTTCGGGCCGGTGCTGTGCGTGGCCGACGCCGAGAACATCGACGAAGCCATCGAGTTGATCAACAGCAACCCGAACGGCAACGGCACGGCGATCTTCACGCAGTCGGGCGCCGCGGCGCGCCGCTTCCAGGAAGACATCGACGTGGGCCAGGTCGGCATCAACGTGCCGATTCCGGTGCCTGTGCCGATGTTCTCGTTCACCGGTTCGCGCGCTTCCAAGCTCGGCGACCTGGGCCCCTACGGCAAGCAGGTCATCATGTTCTACACGCAGACCAAGACCGTGACGGCACGCTGGTTCGACGACAGCACCGTCTCGCACGGCGTGAACACCACGATCAGCCTCAAGTAAGCAGTCCGGCGAATGGACTTCGAACTTTCAGAGGAACAGCGCGCGTTCGCCGACTCGGCGCGCGACTTTGCGCAGGCCGAGTTCGCACCTTTTGCGGCGCAGTGGGACGCGGAGGCCATCTTCCCGAAGGAGGCCATCGCCAAGGCCGGTGAGCTGGGCTTCTGCGGGCTCTATGCGCCCGAGCGCATCGGCGGCCTCGGCCTGCCGCGGCTTGATTCGGCGTTGGTGTTCGAGGAAATGGCCGCGGTCGACCCCTCGACCACGGCCTTCATCACCATCCACAACATGGCGACTTGGATGCTCGGCACCTGGGCGACCGATGCCGTGGCAGAACGATGGGGCGAAGACCTGACGAGCGGCCGCAAGCTGGCGTCCTATTGCCTTACCGAACCGGGCGCCGGGTCGGACGCGGGCTCGCTCAAGACGCGCGCCGAATTGCAAGGCAACGAATACGTCATCAACGGCGGCAAGGCCTTCATCTCCGGCGCGGGGTCGACCGACGTGCTGGTGCTCATGGCACGCACGGGCGGCGGCGGCGCGGGTGGCATTTCTGCCTTCGCGGTGCCGGCCGATGCGCCCGGCGTGAGCTACGGCAAGAAGGAACACAAGATGGGCTGGAACAGCCAGCCCACGCGCACCATCAGTTTCGACAACGTGCGCGTGCCGGCCGAAAACCTGTTGGGCAAGGAAGGCGAGGGCTTTCGCATTGCCATGAAGGGGCTCGACGGCGGGCGCATCAACATTGCGACCTGCTCGGTAGGCGCGGCGCAGGGCGCGCTGGACGCAGCGCGCCGCTACCTGCACGAGCGCCAGCAGTTCGGCAAGCCGATATCGAGCTTTCAGGCGCTGCAGTTCAAGCTGGCCGACATGGCCACGGAGCTTGTGGCGGCGCGGCAGATGGTGCGGCTTGCCGCAAGCAAGCTCGATGCGGGCCACGCCGATGCCAGCACCTACTGCGCCATGGCCAAGCGCTTTGCGACCGATGCGGGCTTCAACGTGTGCAACGACGCGCTGCAGCTGCACGGCGGCTACGGCTACCTGAGCGAGTTTCCGCTGGAGCGGCTGGTGCGCGATACCCGTGTGCACCAGATCCTCGAAGGCACCAACGAGATCATGCGTGTGATCGTTGCGCGAAAATTGCTGGAAGGGGACAGCGATATCCGCTGACGCCCCGCATCCGGAACCTCTCAAGACAATGACCGACTCCGTAGTTCTCTTCGACGAAATCAAGACCGCCGGCGGCCAGCGCTTCGGCGTTGCAACGCTCAATGCACCGGCTTCGCTCAACGCGCTGTCCGTGGACATGGTGCGCCTGCTCACGCCCAAGCTGCGCGAGTGGGCAAAGGACGACGGCATCGTCGGCGTGCTGATGCAGGCAGCCGGCGAGAAGGCCTTCTGCGCCGGCGGAGACCTGCGCCAGCTGTATCAAACGCTGCTCGAATGCGGCCCCGCGCGCAACACCTACGCCGAAGACTTCTTCCGCGAGGAGTACGAGCTCGACTACCTGATCCACACCTTTCCCAAGCCGTTTCTCTGCTGGGGCCACGGCATCGTGATGGGCGGCGGCGTGGGCCTGATGTCGGGCTGCTCGCACCGCGTGGTTACCGCGCAGAGCCGCATTGCCATGCCCGAGATCAGCATCGGCCTCTACCCGGATGTGGGCGGCAGCTGGTTCTTGCGGCGCACGCCGGGGCGCACGGGGTTGTTCCTGGCGCTCACCGCCGCCAACCTGAATGCGGCCGATACCATCTTCTGCGGGCTGGCCGACGTGCTGGTGCCGCATGAGCACAAGGGCCAGGTGCTCGAGGCGATTGCCGCGACGCGCTGGCACGGCGAGCAGAAGGCCGACCGTGCCGAGCTTTCGCGAATCCTCGCGCGGGCGGGCGAGGGCGCGCAAATGCCGCCCTCCAAGGTGCGTGAGCACTACGACACCATCAATGCGTTGATGGCCGGCGACGACCTGAACGACATCGCCCAGCGCCTGCGCGAGTTGCAAAGCGACGACCCTTGGCTGCAGTCCGCATCCAAGACCTTCATGAAGGGCGCGCCGAGTTCGGCCGCGCTGAGCTTCGAGCTCTGGCAGCGCGTGCACCGCATGTCGCTGGCCGAGGTGTTCCGGCTCGAGTACTGGGCTTCGCTGGGCTTCTGCGCGCACAAGGACTTTGCCGAGGGCATCCGCGCGGTGCTGATCGACAAGGACCGCAACCCGCGCTGGAACCCGGCCACCATCGAAGAGATCACGCCCGAGTTCATCGAAGACCACCTGCGCCCGCGCGGCGAAATGCCGGCGGAGCTGGCTGCGCTGGTCTGACCCGCTTCCACAAATACAACGGAGACAAAAAATGAAGATCGCATTCATCGGCCTCGGCAACATGGGCGGCCCCATGGCCATGAACCTGAAGAAGGCGGGCCACGAGGTCAAGGCTTTCGACCTGTCGGCCGAGGCTTGCAAGAAGTACGCGGCCGAAGGCCTGGGCATTGCCTCCTCGGCGGCAGATTCGGTCGCCGGTGCCGAGGTGGTGATCAGCATGCTGCCGGCCAGCGCGCACGTCGAGGGCCTGTTTCTTGGCGGTGCCGGCAAGCCCGGCCTGCTCGAGAGCATTGCGGCCGGCACGCTCGTCATCGACAGCAGCACCATCGCGGCCGCTACGTCGCGCAAGGTGGCCGAGGCGGCCGCTGCCAAGGGCATTGCCATGATCGATGCGCCGGTTTCCGGCGGCACCGGCGGCGCCATTGCCGGCACGCTCACCTTCATGGTCGGCGGGGAAGCGAAAGACCTGGAGCGCGCCCGCCCGGTGCTCGAGAAGATGGGTGCCAACATCTTTCATGCCGGCGCGGCAGGCGCGGGCCAGACCGCGAAGATCTGCAACAACATGCTGCTCGGCATCTTGATGATCGGCACCTCCGAGGCGCTGGCGCTGGGTGTTGCCAACGGGCTCGACCCGAAGGTGCTGTCCGAAATCATGCGCCGCAGTTCCGGCGGCAACTGGGCGCTTGAGAAGTACAACCCCATGCCGGGCGTGATGGAAACAGCGCCTGCATCGAAGAACTACGCGGGCGGCTTCGGCACCGACCTGATGCTCAAGGACCTGGGCCTGGCGCAAGAAAACGCCACCGCCGTGCGCGCCGCCACGCCGCTGGGCGGGCTGGCACGCAGCCTGTATGCGGCGCACAGCCTCGCGGGCCACGGTGCGCTCGATTTTTCGAGCGTGCTGAAGCTGGTGCAGAAGGCTTCGTAGCCCTTCTTTTCAGACGGCGGGCACGGCCGTAGCAGCGCGGCTTGTGCCCCTGCTCAGAGCAGCTCGATTCCGGGCAGGCTCTTGAAACAGCTCTCGCGCGTGATGCGCACGAAGTCCGCCAGCCATGGCTGGGCCGAGGTGCCCTGCGTGCAGGCCATGTACAGCCGGCCCGTGAGGCCCCTGGCGCCCACCCGCCGCGCCGTAACGTAGCCGCGATCCAGATAGTTCTGCACCGCCCAAAGCGGCAGCGTTGCAACGCCCCGGCCGCTTGCCACCAGCTGCAGCATCGCCACCGTGAGCTCGGTCGTGCGCCGGTGCGCCGGCTCCACGCCGGCAGGGGCCAGCACTTGGCGCACGATGTCGAGCATTTCGTCGGGCACGGGGTAGGTGATGAGCGTCTGGTCGGCAAAGTGGCGCGCGGTGAGATGCGGCTTGGCCGTCAGCGAATGGTCGTTGGCCAGCAGCGCGACGATCTCGAAGCGGAACAGCGCGTGGTAGTCCACCGTTTCATCGGGGTCCTGCTCGGAAACGACCGCTACCTCGGCCCGGTTCTGCATCACCAGCGCGATGGGGTCTGGGTGAAAGCCCGAGACGATGTCGAGCTCGATCTCGGGCCAGCGCTGGCGAAAGGCATCCATGGCCGGCATCAGCCAGTCGAAGCAGGTGTGGCACTCGACCACGATGCGCAGCTGCCCGCTGCGCCCGAGCGCAAGCCGCGCCACGTCGCGCTCCGCTTCTTCGACCAGCGGCAGCGCGGTATCGGCCAGCTGCAGCAGCCGCAGCCCGGTGGTGCTGAACTGCGGCGGCACCGACTTGCGCTCGAACAGCTGCGCGCCGTAGCGGTCTTCAAGCAGCTTGATCTGGTGCGACAGCGCCGACTGCGTGAGGTTGAGCAACTGCGCCGCGCGCACCAGGCTGCCGGTGTCGCGCAGCGCGACCAGCGTGCGCAGGTGCCGTATTTCCAGAATGGACTGCGACATGAATGAATTTCAAGTGAAAGGGCAAAACGTTTCGTTTGAATCATATGCCTCAAAGCCCGACCATTGCGGATTCTCAAGATCCAGCGACCGGAACACCTGCAAATGACCACCCGTACCCACACCCTCGGCTTTCCGCGCACGGGCGCCAATCGGGAACTGAAGTTCGCACTCGAAAAGCACTGGCGCGGCGAAATCGACCGCACCGCGCTCGAAGCGGTCGGCGAACAGCTGCGCGCGCGCCATTGGCAGGCCCAGCGCGACGCGGGGCTCGACTACGTGACCGTCGGCGACTTTGCCTACTACGACCACGTGGCCAACCACATCCAGCTGCTCGGCTGCGAGCCGGCGCGTTTCGGCTTCAAGGGCGACGAGCCCGAACTCTCGCGCTATTTCAAGATGGCCCGCGGCGTCGAAGACGAAGCCGGCCATGTGCACGATGCGGCTTGCGGCCACGGCTGCGAAGGTACGGCGGGCACCTTTGCCCTGGAGATGACCAAGTGGTTCGACACCAACTACCACTACCTTGTGCCCGAGTTCACCGCGGCCACGCGGTTCAAACTGGCCTCGGCGCGCCTGTTCGACGAGGTGGCGCAGGCGCAGCAGGCCGGGCATGCGGTCAAGGCCGTGCTGCTCGGGCCGCTGAGTTTTCTGTACCTTGGCAAGGAGAAAGAGGCGGGCTTCGACCGCTTCTCGCTGCTCGATGCCTTGCTGCCCGTTTACGAGCAAGTGCTGAACCGCCTCAAGCAGCAAGGGGTGGAGTGGGTGCAGATCGACGAGCCCATCCTGGGCCTGGACCTGCCCGATGCCTGGCGCAACGCCTTTGAGCGTGCCTACTGGCAGCTGGCCCGCAGTGCGCCCAAGCTGCTGCTGGCCACCTACTTTTCGCCGCTTTCGGACAACCTGCGCCTGGCTTGCCAGCTGCCGGTGGCCGGCCTGCACGTGGATGCCGTGCGCTCGCCGCAGGAGCTGACGGGCGTGGCCGACTGGCTCCCGGCGCACAAGGTGCTGTCTGTCGGCATCACCGACGGACGCAACATCTGGCGCACCGACCCCGATGCCGCGCTTGCCACGCTGCGCCCGGTGATCGACAAGAACCGTGGCGAACTGTGGATCGCGCCTTCGTGCTCGCTGCTGCATGTGCCGTTCAGCCTGGCTGCGGAAAACAAGCTCGATGCCGAATTGAAGTCGTGGCTCGCGTTTGCGGTCGAAAAGCTCGACGAACTTCGCGTGCTGCGTGCCGTGCTCGACGGCCGCGAAGGCGCCGTCGCTGAGGAGCTCAAGGCCGCGCGTACCGCGGTGGCCGCACGGCGCGGCAGCTCGCGCGTGCACCGCGCCGACGTGGCGCTGCGGCTGGCCCGCAGCGTGGCGGGCGACGACCAGCGCGCCTCTACCTTCACCAAGCGTCAGTCGGTGCAACGCGCGCGCTTTGCGTTCCCCGCGCTGCCGACCACCACCATCGGCTCGTTTCCGCAGACGACGGAGATCCGCGCCGCGCGCGCCGCATTCAAGCGGGGCGATCTCGATGCGGCAGGCTACCGCGAGAAGATGCGCGCCGAGATCGCGCTGGCCGTGCGCAAGCAGGAGGCACTGGGTATCGACGTCCTGGTGCACGGGGAGGCCGAGCGCAACGACATGGTCGAGTACTTCGGCGAGCAGCTCGACGGCTTTGCGTTTACCGCCAACGGCTGGGTGCAGTCGTACGGATCGCGCTGCGTGAAGCCGCCGGTCATCTTCGGCGACGTGGCACGCCCGGCGCCGATGACGGTCGAGTGGACCGCCTATGCGCAGAGCCTCACGCAACTGCCGATGAAGGGCATGCTGACGGGCCCCGTCACCATCCTGCAATGGTCGTTCGTGCGCGACGACCAGCCGCGCGCCACTACTTGCGAGCAGATTGCCTGGGCGATCCGCGACGAGGTGGTCGACCTCGAGGGTGCCGGCATCGGCATCATCCAGATCGACGAGCCCGCGATCCGCGAAGGTTTGCCGCTGCGCCGTGCGGGCTGGCCGGCTTACCTGAAGTCGGCGACGCGCGCATTTCGCATCAGCGCCTCGGGCGTGCGGGACGAGACGCAGATCCACACTCACATGTGCTATTCGGAGTTCAACGACATCCTGCCCGAGATTGCCGCCATGGATGCGGACGTGATCACCATCGAGACCAGCCGCTCCGACATGGAACTGCTGCGGGGCTTCGGTGGGGAGAACAGTGCGGCCGGCTTCCGCTACCCCAACGAGATCGGCCCCGGCGTGTACGACATCCATTCGCCGCGGGTGCCCTCGGTGGACGAGATCGTGCGCCTGATGCGCAAGGCCGCCGGCGTGGTGCCGCCGGAGAACCTCTGGATCAACCCCGACTGCGGCCTGAAGACCCGCGGCTGGCCGGAGACCGAGGCGGCGCTGTCGAACATGGTGACGGCTGCGAAGCTGCTGCGCGAGGAACTGGCCGTCGGCTGAAGAAGCGCGGGCAGGACAGGGGAAGAGGGCGGCGGCGAGCGCCAATAATGGTGCCATGACCGCTTCTCCAGTCGTTGCCAAACGTTTCTCCTTCGCATCTTTTCTTTTGCTCCTGCTGTTGCTGGCGCCCGCATTGGCCCGTGCGCAAGACCGCGCCCAGGCCCTGCTGCAATTCGAAGGCGTACAGGCGCGCTACCAGGCGGCCTATGCGCCTGGCGCTGTGGCGCGCGATGCCCGCGAGTTGCTCGAGCCTGCCGATCAGGCCATTGCCGACAGCGCACTCAAGGCGCTCGATGCAGCAGCCGCGCGGTCTTTCGATGTAGCGGCATCCGTCGCCGCGATCCAGCAGGAAGTGGCGGCCGCTGGCAAGGGCGCGGCCGCGCCAGGCCCGCAGGTGCTGGCAGCGGTGGCCCGCTTCGCGCAACTGCGCGCCGATTACGCTGCGAAGGACCAGGCGGCGAAGTTCGAGTTCTTCAATCGCGAACGCGCGAGGCCGGCCGATCCCGCGCGCACCGAGCTTATCGAGCGCATGGCCGTGGCCGACATGCGAGAGGTCGATTTTTCGAGCCAGCTGCTGCTGAGCTCCGTCGTCAAGCAATTGGCCCGCGGCAATGCCGGCCAGTTCACGTCGCTGCCCGACCGAACGCTCGACATGGCGGTGGACACGCTGTGGTCGCGCGGCGTCACGTCGCCGCGCCCGCGGAATCTATTGACGGTGGCGCGCGAACTCGAAAAGCAGGTGACGCAGGCATTGCTCGCGGCACTGCCCGATGCGGATGTGGCTGCCTTGCTGGCCTGGCGCAACGACCCGCAGGCTCCGGCCGAGCGCGAGGCGCTGGTGGGTGCTTACCGCGCCGAGGTCAAGGCGAGCGGCGCCGTGGCAATCCGGACGATGGTGCGCGGCTGGCCGCGTTCTTGACCGCAGCGCGCGCGGTGCCATATTTGTCGGGTGCCGCGGCATAGGGCATGAACCGGCTCTGGTTCTCGTCCACGTCGAGCGGGCGGCCGACGAACGGAAAGGCGCGCTGCGGGCAGGCTTCGCGTTCGCACACCTTGCAGCCCGCGCCGATGGGTGTCGGCACATCGGGGTCGCGCAGGTCCAGGCCCTTGGAGTAGACGAGCCGCGTCGCATGGCTGATGTCGCAGCCCAGGCCGATCGAAAAAGTCTTGTTGGGCGAGCCGTAGCCGCGGAACCCGTGCGACACCGTGCGCGCGATCCAGAGATAGGCGCGGCCATCGGGCATGCGCGCCAGTTGGGTGAGCACGCGCCCGGGCTGGGCAAAGGCTTCGTACACGTTCCATAGCGGGCAGGTGCCGCCGGTCTTCGAAAAGTGGAAGTGCGTGGCCGATTGCCGCTTCGAGATGTTGCCCGCCCGGTCGACGCGAATCAGGAAGAAGGGCACGCCGCGTGCGTCGGGCCGCTGCAGCGAACTCAGGCGATGGCAAATGGTTTCGAAGCCTACGCCGAAGCGCCTTGCCAGCTGGTCGATGTCGTAGCGCAGCTGTTCGGCCGCTTCGAGAAAGATTCCGTAGGGAAGGAGCAGGGCGGCGGCAAAGTAGTTGGCCAGGCCTATGCGCGCCAGAGAGCGTGCGGTGTCGCTGGAGAGCGGCGCATCGGCCACGAGCTGGTCGATCAGGCCCCCCACTTCAAGGAACGCGAGCTGCGTTGCAAGCTGAAAAGCGTGCTGGCCTGGCTCCAGATAGCGCGAGAGCCGCAGCACGCGCGTGGCCGGGTCGTAGCGGCGTTGCGCGCCGCCTTCGTCGTCATCCGCCGGAATCACCTGCACGCCATGCGCTTCGAGCAGCCGCTGCGCCAGCCGGTCGCCCGGGTTGCCTTCGCGCAGCCGCCACTGCGTGGAGAAGGCCTCGGCCGCGGCATCGAGCGGCGCGATATGGTTCTGGTGCGCAAAGAAGAAGTCGCGCACCTCCTCGAAGGGCATCGGCCGCGCCTGCGGCATGCGCGCGAGGTCGCCGCGGCCGTCGCCCAGTTCGGCAGCCAGCGCTTCGAGCCGTTCCGTGGCGTCGCGGTGGCGCTGGTGCAGCGCCACCAGTGCGCGGCCCACGGCCGGCATTTGCGTGGCCACTTCGCGCAATTCGGCAAGCGCGACGGCATCGCCGCCCGGGTTGTCGGCCAGTGCTTCGCGCAGGCTTGCGACAAGGCGCGCCTCTTCGTCTTCGGAGAAGGCCTGGATGTCGACCCCCAACGTGGCATGCAGGCGCAACAGAACCGGCACCGTGAGCGGTCGCTGGTTCTGCTCGATCTGGTTCAGGTAGCTCGGCGACAGGCCCAGCTGCTGCGCCAGCGCGAACTGGCTCAGGCCGCGCTCTTCGCGCAGGCTTCGCAGGCGCACGCCCATGAAGGTCTTCTTCATCGTCAGTCCGTTCTTCGCAAGATTCGCAAAAATGCATGCGAGGTCTTCGCAATCATTCGCCAATTCAGTCCTTCATTATGGGCACGATCTTGCGTAAATTGCGAATATGCAAAGCGCACGCGGCACAGTCCGACTGATCGAGGTGGTGTTCCCTGAACACACCAACCACTACGGCACCCTGTTCGGTGGGCAAGCGTTGCAGCTGCTGTCGAAGGCGGCGTTTCTTTCCGGCCGCGGCTTCGTGCGTGGCGACGTGGTGATGGCGCGCTGCGGCGAGGTGCTGTTCCATGCGCCGGTGCGGCTGGGCAGCACGCTGGTGCTCGACACGCACGTGTCGCGCGTGGGCCGCAGTTCGCTCACCGTGCGCGTGGCGGGCAGCGTGCAAGACGTAGCTACCGATGCGCTCACCCGTGTGCTCGACGGTGAATTCGAAATGGTGGCGGTCGATGCCGGCGGACGCCCGGTGCGGCTGGCGAACCCGCCGCATTTTCATGAACAGACATTCGAGGAGACGGTATGACACTGATCGCAGAGAACGCGCCCGCCGCCGGCTTCAGGCCGAAGAAATCCGTCGCGCTTTCAGGCGTGACCGCGGGCAACACCGCCCTGTGCACCGTGGGGCGCACCGGCAACGACCTGCACTACCGCGGCTACGACATCCTCGACATTGCCGACGTTTGCGAGTTCGAGGAAATTGCGCACCTGCTGGTGCACGGCAAGCTGCCGACCGCCTCGGAGCTGCGCGCCTACAAGGGCCGGCTAAAGGCGATGCGCGGCCTGCCCGCGAGCGTGAAGGAAGCGCTGGAGCGCCTGCCCGCCAGCGCGCACCCGATGGACGTGATGCGCACCGGCGTTTCCGCGCTCGGATGCGTGCTGCCCGAAAAAGACGACCACTCGCTGCCCGGCGCACGCGACATTGCCGACCGGCTGATGGCATCGCTCGGCTCGATGCTGCTCTATTGGTATCACTGGTCCACACAGGGCAAGCGCATCGAGGTGGAGACCGACGACGATTCGATCGGTGCGCACTTCCTGCACCTGCTGCACGGCCGCTCGCCTTCGGCAAGCTGGGAGCGCGCAATGCACACCTCGCTCAACCTGTATGCCGAGCATGAGTTCAACGCATCGACCTTCACCGCGCGCGTGGTGGCGGGGACGGGCTCCGACGTGTATTCGGCCATTACCGGCGCCATTGGCGCGCTGCGCGGGCCCAAGCACGGCGGCGCCAACGAAGTGGCCTTCGAGATCCAGAAGCGCTACGACACACCCGATGAGGCCGAGGCGGACATTCGCCGCCGCGTGGAAGCCAAGGAGGTCGTCATCGGCTTCGGCCACCCGGTCTACACCGTGTCGGACCCGCGCAACGCGGTCATCAAGCGGGTGGCAAAACAACTCTCGGAAGAGGCCGGCTCCACCCGCATGTTCGACATTGCCGAGCGCATCGAAAGCGTGATGTGGAACGCCAAGAAGATGTTTCCCAACCTCGACTGGTTCAGCGCCGTGAGCTATCACATGCTCGGCGTGCCCACGGCCATGTTCACGCCGCTGTTCGTGATTGCGCGCACCAGCGGTTGGGCCGCCCACATCATCGAGCAGCGGCAAGACAACAAGATCATCCGGCCCAGCGCCAATTACACCGGCCCTGAAGACCTGGCCTTCGTGCCGATCTCGGACCGGCGCTGAAGGCTTGCGCACAGCTCCGCACCGTTTACCGCAACAGAGAAGAACCATGTCCGCTCACATCAGCAACGTCCGCCCCGAACCCGACCAGGTGCTGGTCGACATCGTCGACTACGTGCTCGACCACCAGCAGATCACCAGCGCGCTGGCGTACGAAACAGCGCGCCACTGCTTGATCGACACGCTCGGCTGCGGGCTCGAGGCGCTCGAGTACCCGGCCTGCACCAAGCTGCTCGGCCCGGTCGTGCCAGGCACGGTGGTGCCGCATGGCGCCAAGGTGCCCGGCACGCCGTATCAGCTCGATCCGATCCAGGCGGCCTTCAACATCGGCACGATGATTCGCTGGCTCGACTTCAACGACACCTGGCTGGCAGCGGAGTGGGGCCATCCGAGCGACAACCTCGGCGGCATTCTTGCGACGGCCGACTGGCTCAGCCGGAATGCCGTGGCCGCGGGGCGCAAGCCGCTCGTGATGCACGACGTGCTCACCGCAATGATCCAGGCGCATGAGATCCAGGGCTGCCTTGCGCTGGAGAACTCGTTCAACAAGGTCGGGCTCGATCACGTGGTGCTGGTAAAGGTAGCTTCGACGGCCGTGGTGGCGCGCCTGATGGGCCTCTCGCGAGACGAGATCGTCAACGCCGTGTCGCTGGCCTGGGTCGATGGGCAGAGCCTGCGCACCTACCGCCATGCACCCAACACCGGCAGCCGCAAGAGCTGGGCCGCGGGTGATGCCACGAGCCGCGCCGTGCGCCTAGCGCTCATCGCCAAGACCGGAGAGATGGGCTACCCCAGCGTGCTCACGGCCAAGACCTGGGGCTTCTACGACGTGCTGTTCAAGGGCCAGCCTTTCAGATTCCAACGGCCGTATGCAAGCTACGTGATGGAGAACGTGCTGTTCAAGATCAGCTTTCCGGCCGAGTTCCACAGCCAGACGGCGGTGGAGGCGGCCATGGCGCTGCATGCGCAGCTGAAGCAGGCCGGCAAGACGGTGGAGGACATCGAGCGCGTGACCATCCGCACGCACGAGGCCTGCATTCGCATCATCGACAAGAAGGGGCCGCTCGCCAATCCGGCCGACCGCGACCATTGCATCCAGTACATGGTGGCGGTGCCGATGATCTTCGGCCGCCTCACGGCCGGCGACTACGAAGACAGCGTGGCGAGCGACCCGCGCATCGATGCGCTGCGCGACAAGATCGTGTGCGTGGAAGACCCGCGCTTTACCGCCGACTATCACGACCCCGAAAAGCGCAGCATTGCCAACGCGCTGACCGTGACCTTCAAGGACGGCACCGGCTTTTCGGAAGTGGTCGTCGAGTACCCCATCGGCCACAGGCGCCGCCGCGCGGACGGCATTCCGCTGCTCGAAGCCAAGTTCCGCACCAACCTGGCACGCCGCTTCGCGCACAAGCAGCAGCAGGCCATCCTCGATGTGTCGCTCGATGCGAAGAAGCTCGAAGCCATGCCGGTGCATGAGTATGTCGATCTGTATGCCGCCTAACCGATTGCCGCCTGATCCCATGCAAGCGAACACCGAATCCACCAAGAAGGTGCTGCGCCGCCTGGCCGAGGCGCGCCGCGGCGTGCTGGTGCCGGGGGCATTCAACGCGCTCTCCGCCCGCGTGATCGAAGACCTCGGCTTCGAGGCGATCTACGTCACGGGCGCCGGGGTCACCAACATGCACTTCGGCCTGCCCGACCAGGCCTTCATGGGCTTGCACGAGATAGCGGAGCACACGGCGCGCATTCGCGATGCGGTGAACCTGCCGCTGCTGGTCGATGCCGACACCGGCTTTGGCAATGCGCTGAACGTGCGGCACGCGGTCCGCGTGCTCGAGCGGGCAGGGGCCGACTGCATCCAGCTCGAAGACCAGGTCAGTCCCAAGCGCTGCGGCCACTTTGCGGGCAAGGCGGTCATCGACACGGCCGAGATGCTCGGCAAGATCAAGGCCGCGGCCGATGCGCGCACCGATGCCGACATGCTCATCATGGCCCGCACCGATGCGGCGGCCGTGCACGGCTTCGAGGCGGCCGTCGAACGCGCGCAGCTGTTCAGCGAGGCCGGTGCCGACATCCTTTTCGTGGAAGCCGTGACGCAAGCCGACGAAGTGCGCGCCTTGCCGCGGCGGCTGGGCAAGCCGCAACTGATGAACATGGTGATCGGCGGAAAGACGCCGACCTTCGGCGCCGAAGAACTGGGCGCGCTCGGCTATGGGCTGGTGCTGTACGCCAATGCCGCATTGCAGGGCGCGGTGGCTGGCATGCAACGTGCATTGACGGTTTTGCGTGATACTCGCCGCCTCGACGAAGACCCATCGCTCGTGGCTTCGTTTGCCGAGCGGCAGCGCCTGGTCGGAAAACCCGAGCTCGACCAGCTAGAGAAAAAATACGCAGGTTGAACTAAATTTCTTAAACGAGTTGTGCACTTTTGCCCTCTCGTCAGAAAGTTCCCCGTCATTGTTTCAGTTTCATGAACACTGCGATTCGATTGGCTAGGGTTTTCCCTTGTAATCGTGGTGCAAACTTCAGGGCATCCAAAGCCCAATCAAGAAGGAAATTGAAATGAAGACCTCGAACATCCTCGCCGCCGCCGCTCTCTCCCTGCTCGCCGCCGCTGGCGCCCACGCAGAAACGTACGAAGGCGTGCAGCCCCTGACCTCCGGTTACAGCCGCGCCGACGTGGCGCCCCAAGCCGCCGCCGCAGCCCGCCAAGGCAACGTGTACAGCGATGCCGCTTCGGCAACTGTGGCTCCCGTGCTGGCTGCTTCGACCGACCGCGCCGCAGTTCGCAACGAAGCCGTTGCCGCCGCTCACGCACCGGGCCAGAACCTGCGCCGCGAAGCCTTCGCAGGCAGCGTGGTTCCCTCGCAAGCACGCAGCTTCACGCGCCAAGCCGGCCTGTAAATCACGCCAGGCACGGAACAGCGGCACACGCCGCTTGCTCCCCAAAAAAGCCGGACGATGCCTAGCGCACCGTCCGGCTTTTTGCTTTTTGGCCGTGAACGGCATGGGTAGTCCGCAGGGTAGTCCGAACGGCCAGGGCGGGGCAAACACATGTGCCGCCGGCGGCTGCCAGTTCTAGGATGGCCGTTCCATCCCCTACGAAGGAGCTGCCATGCCTCTCTACCTGATCGAACGCACCTTTGCCGATCAACTCGAGGTCTCGCCCGAGGGGGCGGCCAGCATCATGCGCATCAACGACGATGTCGGGGTTCGTTGGCTCTACTCGTTTTTGAGCGCGGACAAGAAGAAGACCTACTGCCTGTACGAGGCGCCCAGCGCCGAGATGATCCGCGAGGCGGCGCAGCGCAACGGGCTGCCCGCCGACGTGGTGATCGAGGTCGACGAATTGCGTCCGCCGGCCGTGCAGGGCCAGGCCGTTGCGGCCTGAACCCTGGGCCTACTTCGACCGCGGGTCGTCCGCCGGATTGACGTAGGTCACGCCCCAAGGGCCGGTGCCGTGAAGCTGCACCACCGTTTCCTCCTGCGTCCATGCAAAGTGGGGCGTCTTGGCCTGAAGGATCATCATGCCGCCGGCGGTCACGGGCATCGACTTCTGCATGTCGAGCTTGTCGCCCAGGCCCATGTGGAAGGTGCCCGAGAGCACGGTCACCCGCTCGACAGCCGGATGCCAGTGCGACGGAATCCGGTAGTTGGCCGGCACCCTGATGCGCACCGTGAAGGGCACGGCTTCGCTCATCGGCCCTTCGAGCACGGCGAGCTTTGCGCCCGGCGGCAGCGAGGGAACGTCGGCCCATTTCAGGTCGGCCGGTGAAATCATCCGGTGGTCGGGTGTCTGGGCCCAGCTCGTCGCAATGGCGGCAAGCAGCGTGGCACCGATGGCCCAGGCGGCAAATGGTTGGCGTGTCATGGTCTTTTCCTTCTCGTGTGACCGGCGAAAGCGCCGCCGGGGCGCGGACGTGGAGCGCGGCCTTGCCTACAGCCGCACCACATCGCCCTTGAGTGAATAAAGAATGGCGACCACTTCGTTCTTCTCGGCCTGGTCGTAGCCGTTCTTCGCCATCGCTTCGAGGATGTCGTCGATGGCGGCGACCAGCTCCTGCTCGTTGATGTTCATGCCCTTGTGCGCGGTCACCAGGTCCTTGCCGGTGTAGCACTGCGGGCCGCCGCTGCCGGCGCAGAGAAACTCGAACACGTGGCGCTCGACCTCGGGGCGGTTGCTGTTGGCGAAGCGGGCGCGAATGAGCGGGTTGCTGTAGTGGTTCTCGACCACGTCGGTGACGAGCCGCTGGATGCGCTCCTCACCGCCGAGCCGTTCGTACAGGGTTGCGGGCATACGAAGCACTCCTTCCGGTTGTCGACCCGGCGGCGCCGGGCCTGGAACAGACCATAGGACGGGCCGGGCGTGCACGCATCGCCCGAATTGACCATTTGCGGTGCGCGCGGCTACTGGCCGGCAGGTGCAGCGGAGCCTGCGGACGCCACGCGATGGCGGTGCGCCCAGGCCGCGGCTTCGGTGCGGCTGCGGCAGTCGGTCTTCGAAAGAATGTGCCGCACGTGGTGCGCCACCGTGTGCGGGCTGATGAAAAGGCGCTCGGCGATGGCCTGGTTGGTGTGACCGGCGCTGAGCAGCCGCAGCACGTCGACCTCGCGCCGGCTCAGGCCTTCGGGTGCGGCGGGCGATGCATCGGCGCCGCCTTCGAACTCCCGCTGCAGCGCCTCGCAGCGGCGGGCGAGGCCGGCCATGCCGAGTTCGCGGGCTGTCGCCAGCGCCGCGTCGAGCTGCGATGTGGCGGCGGCCATGTCGCCGCCGTTGCCGCTGCGCCGGCCCAGCCACCGCGCCCATTCGAAGCGGCTGTGCGCCAGCCACGGCCGGCTGCCGCCTTGCTCGTCCAGCGCGGCGGCGGCCGCGAAATGCGCCGCGGCGTTTGGGTCATCGCCCATCAAGGCGGCCAGCATGCCGCGGTAGCGGTCCACCGCGCCGAAGCAGGCAATGTTGGTGCCGGTGACCACGTTGCGCCCCGCGTAGGGCGCGAGCAACCGGTAGAGCGTTGCCGCGCGCGGCAGATCGCCAAGCCGTGCGCAGACCTCGGCGGCAAAGACGATGTTGGTGAGCCACATGCCGTCGCGCGCAATACCGGCAAAGCCGTCGCCCGCGAGTGTTTCGTAAGCCTCGCGAGCGGGCTCGTGAAGATCGAGTTCGGTGCAGATCAGCGCGAGGCCGGGCTGCCACAGGCTGCTGCGCGGCACGCTGCCCACCAGCCCGCGCAGCACCGGCAGCACCTCGCCAAGCCGGCCCTGCTGGCGCCGCAGCACGAAGATCTGCAGGCTGTAGGCACCTTGCGCATTGCCCGCGAGAAAGCGCTGCCCGAGCGTGAAGGTCTCGCCCGCCAGCCGCTCGGAATCCGCGAAGCGGCCTTCGTACGCGGCAAGCAGGGTGAGGCTGGCCAGCCCCATCGCCTGCATGAAGGGCTGGCGGATCGCGTCGGCCACACGCGCGTGCACCTGCGCCAGCGAGCGCGCCGCGTCGAGCGAGCCCTTTTCGACCAGGTCGCCGAAATACCAACCGGTGAGCGCATCCACCCATTCGAGATGGCCCGCGCGTTCGGCCACTTCGAGGGCCTCGCATGCGCAGCGCAGGCGCTCGTCGAGTTGTTCGGGGTAGCCGCGCGCCGGCAGGATCGCGGCCAGCGCCTTGAAGAGCGGCTGCGGCATGCCGAGTTCGCGCGCGAGGGCCACGGCACTGCGCTGCGCCGCGTTGGCTTGCTCCTGCCGGCCGCAGAAGATGCAGGCGCGGCACAGCGCGGCAAGCAGGTCGACGCGCAGCGCGGCGTCGAAGCGATCGCTCGTCGCCAGCGCCTCTTCGAGCAGGGCGGCCGCCTCTTCGCCGGGGCGGCTGATGCGCCAGCCGTTGTTCTCGAAGCCGAGGGCCGCCCGCGCGAACATCTCGGCGTCGCCAACGGAGCGCGCCAGCGTGGCGGCCTCCATGAAGGTGGCGGCGCCGGCGTCGTTCTCGCCGGCGTGCATCTGCACCGCACCAAGCGCCAGCAGCAGCGCGCCATGTTGCGCGCGCTCTGCTGGCAACCAGCGCTCCTGCAACTGCAGCGCGAGCCGGTAGCAGCGCAACGCCTCCTCGTACGCCATCACAGCAACGGCCTGCGCTGCGGCGCGCTGGGCGATGTCCAGCGCACGTGCGGGGCTGCCCACGGGCAATGCCGCGGCGGCATGGTAGGCCAGGGGTGCCAGCGCCGCGTCCGGATCGCCGGCGTGCCGCGCCTGGAGCGACTCGGCAATGCGTCCGTGCAGCGCGACGCGGCGCGTTGCGGGCAGTTCGTCGTAAAGCACTTCGCGGATCAGCACGTGGCTGAACTGGTACTGCGCGCCGGAAGGCGACACCTCGACGATGCGGTGCGCCAGCGCTTCGTCGAGCCTGCCCAGCAATTCGGCCTCACCGCTGCTGCCGGCCAGATCGGCCAGCAGCGGCAGGTCGAAGTCGCGGCCGATGCAGGCGGCGATCGAGAGCAGGTCGCAGCAGGGCGCCGAGAGCTGGTTGAGCCGCCGGCCGATCACCGCGCGAATGCCGCCCGGCACGGTTTCGACCTGCACCGCCGCGGCGTGCGGGTCGGTTCCGCAGGAGCCCTGCAAAAAGCGCAGCGTCTCCACCAGGTACAGCGGGTTGCCCTCGGTGCGGCGGTGCATGGTTGCAATGACCGCGGGCGGCGGCGTCACGGCGCTTGCCGCAGCCACCATCCGCTCGGCTTCTTCCAGGCTCAGGCCCTGCAGCGGCAGGCGGCTGAACTGCCGGGTGTTCAGCAGCTCCGCCAGCGTGGCGGCCAAGGGATGCTGACGCGACACATCCATTTCGCGGCAGGAGCCGAGCAGCACGATGCGGCTTTCGGCGAGTTCCTGCGCGATGAAGGCCAGGAGCCGCAGCGACGACGCATCGGCCCAGTGCAGGTTGTCGAGAATCAGCAGCAGCGGGCGCACGGTGGCCACCTGACGCCAGAAATGCGCGACCGCGGCAAACAGCCGAAAGCGCGCCTGGTCGCCTTCGCCGATGGCCGGCACCGCGGTGCCGGGCGGCAGCCGCTCGGCGAGTTCGGGTGCAATCTCGGCCGCCGCGGCGGCATCGCGTCCGAGCAGCGCCGGCAGGCGCTCGTCGCGGCAGGCCCGAAGGCAAGCCTGCATTGCGCGCGTCCAGGGCAGGAAGGGCGGCGCG
Organism: Variovorax sp. CCNWLW186; assembly: GCF_037203865.1. NCBI lineage: Bacteria > Pseudomonadati > Pseudomonadota > Betaproteobacteria > Burkholderiales > Comamonadaceae > Variovorax > Variovorax sp. CCNWLW186. Next base: position 94,704 of record NZ_JBBCBO010000006.1, read on the forward strand.
CCCGGTTCCTCGAGGCAGCGGCCCCACAGGGTCAGCATGCCGCGCCGTACGGCCAGCGTTGCCGCTTCCTGCGCCAGCCGGGTCTTGCCGATGCCGGCCTCGCCGCTGAGCATGACCACGCGCCCGCGCCCGGCCAATGCGCCGCCGAGCGCATCGTGCAGCAGCTGCAGCTCGCCGCGGCGGCCGACGAAGGGCTCCGTCGCGCCGGCTGCCGCGGGGCTCGCCACCGGCGCCGCGCCGCAGGCCGGGCATGGCGCGTCGGCATGCAGGCAAATGCGCCCGCAGCGGTGACAAGCAATCCGGTCCAGCGTGGCCATGCCGCTCCTTGTGCTTTTTTTCCGGCCATGGGCCGGTATGGCCGAGTCTGCGCGCGGCGAGCGCCGGTAGAACTTGGGACTTACGCCACACCGCAAGGAAAGCCGGCTGTCGGTGCAAGGGCAGGGCTCTGCTTCGACCCCGAAAACGCCCGGTTACCACCTGCCGCGTTACCGGAAGTTTCACTGTGCGGCACGGTCCGCGGAGGCGTCCAGGGAGGGTGGCCGGTGTAGACTGCCAGGTTTTTCGTTCTGGGGTATGGCGCACGCTTCACAGCGCACAGTTTTCAATGGTTCGGCGCTTGTTCGCTTGCTTTCGCGACTGGCCGATACGGACTTGCGCGAACCCCGGCAAGCCACCGCGGACCGATTGAGCCAATGGTTCGGCTGGACCGATGCCATTTCGCTGTCCGCGGCGCTGGACGGCATTCCGGCGGCTGCTTCTTCCCGGTTGCGGCCCGGCGCCAACGCCGAGGAGCGGGAGTGCGCCGGTGCGCGCACCGCGCTGGCCAAGGCCATTGCCGAAGACGCCGCCGTGGCGGCTGCGGCCGAGTTCGCGCCCTTTCGCCGCCGCTATCTCGCGCTGCAGCAAGCCATGGAAGCGGGCATCGGCCCGTTGCGCGGGCGCCTTCGGGCCGCGCTGGCGGCCAGGTCGCCAGCCATGGCCCGGCTGGCCGCAGTGGACGTGGTCATGGAGCAGGTGCTGGCCGCGCGCGAGCACAGCCTTCTGGCCGGCGTGCCCGCGCTGCTCGAAAAATATTTCACCCGCTTGAGCGGGGACGGCCTGCTGACGGCGGCCGAACCCGCCAGCGAGGCCCCGGGCGGCGAGTGGCTGCATGTGTTCCGCAAGGACATGAAGAACGTGCTGCTCGCCGAACTGGACTTCCGATTTCAACCCGTCGAAGGGCTCCTTGAAGCCTTTCGCGAGGCAACCAGAGTGCCATGACTAGATTTCTTCAATACGCTGTTTTTGCCGCCGGCCTGGCCGCGGTGTGCTGGGTGGGCGCGGGCTACGTCGGCTCCAACCATCCGCTGGCGCTTTCGATCACGGTGGTGGTCGGTGCGTTCTACCTGATGGGCGTGGTGGAGCTGCACCGCTTCAGGCAGGCCACGTCCACCCTGGCCAGTGCTGTGTCGCGGTTGACTGAAGCCCCGGCCAACCTGGGCTCGTGGCTGGAGCAACTGCATCCGTCGCTGCGCAATGCGGTGCGCCTGCGCATCGAGGGCGAGCGCGTCGGCTTGCCCGGGCCGTCGCTCACGCCGTACCTTGCCGGACTGCTTGTGCTCTTGGGCATGCTGGGCACATTTCTCGGCATGGTGGTCACGCTGAACGGCACCGGCATGGCGCTGGAAAGCGCTACCGACCTGCAGGCCATCCGCGCCTCGCTCTTCGCGCCTGTGAAGGGCCTGGGGCTGGCGTTCGGCACCTCGGTGGCAGGCGTGGCTGCGTCGGCGATGCTGGGTTTGGCCTCTGCGCTGTGCCGGCGTGAGCGGCTGCAGGCCGGGCAGATGCTCGACACCAAGATTGCGACCACCTTGCGCGTGTACTCGCTGGTGCATCAGCGCGAGGCGTCGTTCCAGCTGCTCGAGCAGCAGGCCCAGGCCATGCCCATGCTGGTCGATCAGCTGCAGGCCATGCTGGCCGCCATGGAGCGGCAGAGCCAGGCGTTGAACGAGCGCCTGATCACCAGCCAGGAGCATTTCCACAGCAAGGCCGAGGCGGTGTATGCCGGCCTGGCCTCGTCGGTGGATCAATCGCTGAAGCAGAGCTTGACCGAAAGCGCCCGCATTGCCGGCGCAACGATCCAGCCGGTCGTCGAAGCCACCATGGCCGGCATCGCGCGCGAGACGGCTTCGTTGCACGGCACGGTCGCGCACACAGTGCAGCAGCAGCTCGAAGGGCTTTCGAGCCGCTTCGAGGCCACCACGGCCACCGTGGCCGATACGTGGAAGGCCGCGCTGGCCGAACACCAGCGCAGCAATGAGGCGCTGGCGGGGGACCTGCGCGTTTCGCAGGAGCGCTTTGCCGAAACCTTCGAGCAGCGCTCGGCTTCGCTGGTGGAGACCGTGTCCGCGCGGCTCGAGAGCACCGTGGGCAGCGTATCCGAAACATGGGGCAGTGCGCTCGCAGAGCACCAGCGCGCCAGCGAAAAGCTGACGGGCGACACGCAACAGTCCCTCGCGGCGGCCGCGGCCACCTTCGAGCAGCACTCGGTATCGCTGCTGCGCACGGTGGACCAGGCGCATGCCAGCCTGCAAACCGACATGGCATCGCGCGACGAGCAGCGGCTGTCGGCCTGGACCGCGGCGCTGTCCTCAATGGCTGCGTCGCTGCAGCAGGAATGGCAGCAGGCCGGCGCGAACATGGCCAGCCAGCAGCAACAGCTCTTCGAAACGCTGGCACAAACTGCGCGCGACATGTCGGCGCAGGCGCAAGCGCATGCGAAGAGCACCGTGGCAGAAATCGCCCAGCTGCTGCAAGCCGCTTCGGATGCACCGCGCGTTGCGGCCGAAGTGGTGGCCGAACTGCGGCAGAAGCTCTCTGACAGCATGGCGCGCGACAACGCCATGCTGGAGGAGCGCAGCCGCATCATGGAAACGCTGGGCACCCTGCTCGACGCCGTGAACCATGCCTCCACCGAGCAGCGCTCGGCGGTCGATGCACTGGTCGGCGCCTCGGCCGACGTGCTCGAACGCGTGGGCAGCCGCTTCACCGAAAAGGTCGAGGCCGAAACCGGAAAGCTCGAGAGCGTCGCCGCGCAGATCACCGGCAGCGCGGTCGAGGTGGCAAGCCTCGGCGAGGCCTTCGGCTTTGCGGTGCAGCTGTTCAGCGAATCGAACGACAAGCTGGTGGCGCATCTGCAGCGCGTCGAAGGCGCGCTGGGCAAGTCCATTGCGCGCAGCGACGAGCAGCTGGCCTACTACGTTGCGCAGGCGCGGGAGGTCATCGACCTGAGCATCATGTCGCAGAAGCAGATCGTCGAAGACCTGCAGCAGATTGCCAGCCGGCAAGCCGCGGTGGGCAGCGAAGCATGATGGGTGAAGAAGCCGACGGCGGACTGGAACCGAGCGTTCCCGTATGGGCGGTGTTCGGCGACCTGATGGCCGGGCTGGTCGGCGCGTTTGTGCTCATTCTCGTGGGTGCGCTCGGCATGCAGCTGGACCTTGCGGCCAAGCTCGAAGCCGAAGTGCAGCAGCGGCAGGCTGAAACGCAACGCCGTGAAGCGCTCGAGCAAGCCTTGGCCGGGCCGCTCGCGGCGGGCCGCGTCACGCTGAACAACGGGCGCATCGGCATCAGCGGCAGCGTGCTGTTCGCCTTCAACTCCGCCGACCTGCAGCCTGAAGGCCGCCAGCTGCTCAAGAGCCTGGCCGCGCCGGTGGCGGCCTACCTCAAGGCGCGCGACGAGGTGCTGATGGTGAGCGGCTTCACCGACGACCGGCAGATGCGGCAGTCGAAGGACGGCAACCGCCCCTTCGCAGACAACTGGGAGCTGTCGGCCCAGAGGGCGCTCACGGTCACGCGGGCGCTGATCGAAGAGGGCATTCCCTCGTCATCGGTGTTTGCCGCGGCATTCGGCTCCGAGCAGGCGGTCGCGTCCAATGCCGATGCCGAAGGCCGCTCGAAAAACCGGCGTGTGGAAATGGCGCCCACGCCAAGGCAATCCAACGCCACCACGAAGCGGCCGTGAGCGAGCACGTCGATCCCATCGAGATGATCGGCACCTGGCGTGCGCAGGGGCGGCATCGCGCGGACCCGGTGCGCTTTCATCTCATGGAGGCGTTGGCCAGGCGTACGGCTGCGCACCAGGGGGAGGCGAGGCGCATCCTCGATGAGAAGCTCGCCGGCCTGGCTGCGGCCTACGGCAGGAATCTTGAAAACTCCCAGGGCGCCGATGGAGCCCGCCCTGCAGCGAGACAGCTGCCGGCAGGCGCACCCGCTCGCGGCGCGCTGGCGGAGCTGGTCGACCATATTGCGCGGCATGCACCGGCCATGGGCGGCAGCACCGCGGCGGCGTCAGAAGACACGCTGCACGGCCTTGCGCCGGCGCCCGCCGAACTGAAGAGCCTCAAGTTCTTCAAGAGCACCTGGTCCCGGCTCAGCGCCGAGCGGCGGCTGACGCAGTCGCTCGCCAAGGTGCCCGAGAACGCCGGCCCGCTCAACTCGCACCACCTGGTGCACCGGTCGCTGCTGTTGATGCGCGACTTGTCGCCGGAGTACCTCAACCGCTTCATGACCTACGTCGACACCCTGTTGTGGGTCGATCAGCTGAACGGTGCCGGCGCCGCGGCGCCCGTGAATACGCCGCGCGCCGAAACCTCGAAGAAGACCGGGCGCGGCAAATCCGCCTGACGCTGAGATTGAGGCTGAGGGCGCTGCCGGCTAGCGCAAGCCGTGCGCGCGAATCACGGACTTGAGCCGCCGCACTTCGTGCTGCAGGTCGAGAATCAGCGCGGCGGCGTCCAGGCCCACGCCAAAGTCGCGCTCCAGCCGGCGCGCCTCGAGTGCGCATTGCAGGTCGCTGCTCGAGAACTGCCAGCGCTCGGGCGGTGCCTCGGCGGTAGAAATCTGCACGATGCCCACTTCGACGAGCTGCACCACCCATTCGGTGTCGGCGCCGCAGGCATGGGCGAGCTCGCTCGCGGCAAGCGGCTGCGACGCGCTGATGGCTGTTGTGACGGAAACGGTCGCCATGCTCACACTCCCAGATGCTGGCGTGGGTTGAACGAAGCCGATGCCTGCGCCAGTTGCTCGTAGGCCTTGCGCGCGGCCTCGCTGTCGGCCGGGGGCAGGGCAATGTCGAGCAGCAGGTACAGGTCGCCGGGCTGCTTGCCGCCCAGGCCGCGGCCCTTGAGCCTGAGCTTGAGGCCGCTGCGCGCGTTGCGCGGCACGGTCACCTCGACCGCGCCGCCGGTGGGCACCGGCACCTTCACCTGCGCACCGAGCGCGGCTTCGGCCGGGGTGACGGGCAGCGTCATGTAGAGGTCGCGCTCTTCGACGCGGTAGAGCTTGTGCGGCGCAATGCGCACCTCCAGGTACAGGTCTCCGGCCGGCTCGCCGCCGTGGCCGGGCATGCCCTGTCCGGCAAGCCGGATGAACTGCCCCGGATGCATGCCGGGCGGGATCTTGACGCTGAGCGTGCGCGTCTTGAGCGCAGGGCGGCCCTGCGCGTCGATTTCCTGCGCGCGCAGCGTGATCTCGCGCTCGGCGCCGTTGAGCGCGTCTTCAAGGGAGATCTCGATGGCCGCGTGATGGTCTTCGCCGCGCGCGCGGTAGTTGCGCCTTGCCGCGCCACGCCGCTCGGCTTCGCCGAAGAGCGAGGAGAAGAAGTCGCTGAAGTCCGCGTGGTCGGCCGGCCCTTGCCCCGGGCCGCGGTGAAATTCGAAGCCGGTGTCCCAGTCCGGCGGCGGCTGAAAGTCGCCCTCGGGGTGTCCGCCGCGGGCCACGCGGTCGGCCAGTGCGTCGTAGGCGGCGCGCTTTTCCTTGTCGCGCAGCACGTCGTTGGCTTCGTTGATGTCGCGCATGCGCTTCTCGGCGTCGGCTTCCTTGCTGACGTCGGGGTGGTACTTGCGCGCGAGCTTGCGATAGGCCTTGCGCACCTCGTCTTCCGACGCGGTGCGGTCGATGCCCAGGGCGCTGTAGTAGTCCTTGAATTCCATGGCTGTCGGTTGGTGTGAACGCCGAACAGTGTGCGCCCGGCCGTCTACGCCAGGGCGGAATCCCCGTCGGCATGCCGCAGCAGCGGCATTACAGCCCATGTAGGGCCGCTGCGCGAAAAACGCAATGGCTGCGCATTGCCGAGCAGGCCCAGGTCGATGGGCACGCCGATCAGCGCGGCCAGCGCGTAGAGCGTGCCGCCGTGGGCCACCACCAGAACCGGCGCGGGCTGCGCCAGCGCTTCGTCGAGCGCCTGCCTCTTGCGCGCCACGAACTGTGCAAGGGTTTCGCCGCCGTCGGGCTCGCAGGCCCAGTCGATGTTGACCGACGAGGTGCCGATGAGTGCGCCGAAGTTGCGCTCGCGCAGTGCGGCCTGCGGCGTGGGCTCGATGCGGAGCACGGCCGCCACGGTGTGCGCGGTGTCGTGGGCGCGCCGCGCGTCGCTGCAGACGATGGTGCGGATCGGCTCGCCGGCCAGCAGCTGGGCGGCGCGGGCCGCCTGCTGGAGCCCGAGCTCGCTCAGCGGCTCGTCCACGGCCTGGAAGATGCGCTGCGCATTCCGGCCGGTCTGGCCGTGGCGCAAGAAGTAGAAGTGATCGCAGGCCGGCGCCAGCGGCTGCGCGGCGGCAAGGCTTACCAGCTGGTCGAGGCCGGCGGTCGCGCCATGGGGGAATTGTGCTTGTGCCATGCGGTGTGAATCAACCTCAACCGAACTTCATGCCCTTGGGCCGGGCCTGGAGCCGGTTGATGTAGGCATCGATCTTCGGCCGGTTGGAGCGCCCGCCAAAGGCACGGTGCCAGATGAACATCGAGCCGATCATCACGTCGGCCGCGGTGAACCGCGCGCCGAAGAGATAGGGACCTTCGCCCAGTTCGCGCTCCACCGCGTCCTTGGCCTGCTCGAAGTTGGTCCAGCCGCGCGCGCTGTTGTTGCTGCGCACCCCCAGCATGCTGTCGCCCATCGCGGGCTCCAGCTGCGCCGTCGAATAGACCATGAGCGACAGGTAGCGGCCGCGGTCGGGCGAATCCGCCGGTGGCGCCAGGCGGGCCTGCGGAAACTTGTCGGCCACGTACATGCAGATGGCGGCGTTTTCGAACACGCGCGTGCGGCCGTCCACCAGCGCCGGCAGCTTGCCCGCGGGGTTGATCTTCAGGTACTCGGGTTTCTTGTGGGCCTTTTCGCGGATGAGGGTCTGCACGATCTCGTATTCCACGCCGGCTTCGTCGAGCATCCACTTCGCAACCTGCGAGCGGCTTTGCGGATCGAAATACAGCTTCAGCATTGAAGGGCTCCTTTCAGCGGATGGAGGGTCAGAACTTGGGAATGCGCAGCGTCTTGCTGATCATCAGCGTGCCCGAGAGCGCGAAGAGCAGCGTGAGCGGATGCAGCTGCCACGGGCCGAGCACCCATGCGCCGCCCCACACCGTGTCGCCGATGCGGCCTTGCCAGGCGGCCCATGCCAGCACGCCGACCAGCACCACACTGGTGGGGATGGGCGTGCCTTCGAAGTACTTGACCTTGTCGGCGCCCGCGGAAAGCGCTTCGGCCGTGACGTTGTAACGCGCGAGCCGGCTCACGCCGCAGCCGACGAAGTAGATCAGCAGCACGCAGTCCCAGCCGCCGTCCAGGCCCGCCGCAAAGGCGAGCGCGGCGGGCGCCACGCCGAACGAGATCACATCGGCCAGTGAATCGAGCTCGCGCCCGAGGGCAGAGTGGGTTTGCCGCCAGCGCGCAATGCGGCCGTCGAACACGTCGAACACGAAGGCCGCGGGCGCGAGCGCGGCGGCCCACAAGAACTGCGCAAGCGACTGGCTCGCCATGAAGGCCATGGCAAGGAACACCGCGCCCACGCCGCACGCGGCATTGCCGAGCGTGAACGCATCGGCCAGGTGAAAGCCGCGGATCATCGAGAAATGCTTGCGGGCCGGTGCGGAGGAGGGGGTGGTCATGGGGTGCTTCGGAGTCTGCGAATGCACCGCACCTTAACGCAAGCGGGGCCGCTTGCCTGTAGTCGCCATCCGACTCCGGTTCAGGCCGGAAGCCGGGCCTCGTAGGCTTTTTCGAGCTCCGCGTGGTTGCTCCAGAACCCCCGGGGCGTGCGCTGGTGCAGCACGTCGTCGAGCACGTCCAGATGCGCGTGCCAGCCGCTCGAAACGCTGAGTGTTTCCTTGCGGTCGGGCAGGCGGCGGTGCGTGAGCACCAGGTGCGTCGAATCGCCCCGGGGCGTGAACTCGAAGCTCACCTCGGACGCGGTGGCGCTTTCGCTGCCCCAGCTGATGGTCAGGCGCTTCATTGGGTCGAGCGTCACAAGGCGCGATTTCTGCGAGATGGGGCCACGGCAGTCGGCAAAGCGATCGGGCGCCACTTCGCCGGAAAGGCTGGTGTGGTCGAAGCGCAGTTCGAACACGCCGCCGCTTTTCTCGGCCATGGTGCCGCCGGCCAGCCACCTCGCGCGCTTGTCGGGGTCGACGAAATAGGCCCACACGCGCTCCACCGGCGCGGGCAGGGTGCGTTCCATGCGCACGGTGCCGGGTTCGATCAGGGTTCCGAGGCTGCTTGTCGTCATTGCTTGCTCCTTGAAGAAGGGAAAGAACTTCACTTGCGGGATGCGTTGTCGCGCCGCAGCTCCTGCTCCAGCGCGTCCAGATGGCTGTTCCAGAAGCCTTCGTAGTACCGCAGCCATGCGTTGGCCGAGGCAAGCGCCGCCGGCTCCAGCCGGCAGACGTGCGCGCGGCCCTGCACCGTGCGGGAGACCAGGCCGGCGCGCTCGAGCGCCTTGACGTGCTTGGAGGCGCCCGCAAAAGACATTCGAAACGGCGCCCCGAGCTCGCCCACGCTGCACTCGCCCTGCGCCAGCAGCTGCAGCATCGTGCGCCGCGTGCTGTCGGCCAGGGCATGGAACACGGCGTCGAGCCGTTCGTCATCTAGTTCAACCATGAGGTTGAATATAGTCGTATCCGAAAAGTTATTCAACCAGAAAGTTGAATGAATTGTGCCGTTACACCCGATACAGGCGAGACGCGGTTGCGCAGCCTGGCGCTGGAGCTTGCGAGGTGGCGCTCCTACGATTCCCTTCGTTCCATCCACTCGCTGACAAACACCAAATGAAACCCTTCGCCAATCGCCGCATCTTCCTGCTGGCCGCTTCCGCATTGCCGTTGGCCGGCGCCTGTACCGCCTGGTCCGCGAAATCGCAACAGGCCACATCGGCCGAGGCGCAGCTCGCGGCACTCGAAACCTCCGTGGGCGGGCGGCTCGGCGTGGCAGCGCTGGACACCGGCAGCGGCGCGCGCGTGCAGCACCGCGCAACCGAGCGCTTTCCGCTGTGCAGCACCTTCAAGACGATGCTGGCCGCGGCCATCCTCGCGCGTAGCGCGCATGACGGCAGCCTGCTGGAGCGCCGCGTGAGCTACAGCAGGAGCGACATCCTGACCAATTCGCCCATCACGGAGAAAAACCTGGGGCAGGGGATGACAGTCGCCGCCCTGTGCGCCGCCACCATGCAGTACAGCGACAACGCCGCCGCCAACCTGTTGATGAAGATTCTCGGCGGGCCCGCCGCGGTGACCGCATTCGCGCGCTCCATCGGCGACCCGGCCTTCAGGCTCGACCGCTGGGAGACCGAACTCAACAGCGCCATTCCGGGCGACCTGCGCGACACGACGACACCCGAGGCGATGGCCGCAAGCCTGCAGCGATTGGTGCTGGGCGACGCGCTCGGCGCCGCGCAACGCAGCCAGCTCGAAACCTGGCTGCTGGGCAACACCACCGGCGCCGCTCGCATCCGCGCCGGCGTGCCGGCGGACTGGAAGGTGGGCGACAAGACCGGCCTGGGCTCCTACGGCACCAATAACGACACAGGCGTGCTGTGGCCGCCCTCGGGCGCTCCGGTGGTGCTGGCGGTCTACCTTACCTTTCCCAAGGAGGATGCGCCGGCCCGCAACGACGTCATTGCGTCGGCGGCGCGCATCGTGTTTAACGCACTGCGGGGCTGAGCCCGAGGCTTACTCTTCGCTCGTCCACTCGACCTGCACACCCAGGCTGCGCAGGTTCTCGGCGAAGCGGGGATGGGCACGGCGAATGGGCGCGGCATTGCGGATTTCGGAGCGGCCTTCGATGCTGGCTGCCACCATGAAGAGCGCAATGGCCACGCGGATGATGTACGGGCTCTCGACCACGGCCGGCGTCAGCGGGCTGCCGCCAAAGCTGATGAGCCGATGCGGATCCGACGAGAACACATGGGCGCCGAACTTGGAGAGCTCGCTGGTCCAGCCCAGGGCGCCGTCGTACACCTTGTTCCAGAACATCGCATTGCCCTGGGCACGCACGCCCAGCGCAATGAAGATGGGCAGCAGGTCGACCGGAAAGTAGGGCCACGGCGCGGCCTCCACCTTGGTGAGCACGTTGTTTGTGAAGGGCGTCTGCACCTTGAGCGGGCCGGTGCAGGTGGCGCGCGACCAGCCGTCTTCATGCGTGACCGTGACGCCGAACTTGGCGAAGGTGCGATCGATCAGCGGAAAGTTTTCGGGTGCGCTGTTGCGTACGACCACGTCGCCTCCGGTGATGGCGCCCAGCGCCAGGAAGGTGGTGATCTCGTGAAAGTCTTCGTCGAAGCGGAACTCGCCGCCGCCCAGCGCATTGCCGCCGTGCACCGTGAGCCGCGAGGTGCCGATGCCCTCGATGCGCACGCCCAGCATCGTCATGAAGCGGCAGAACTCCTGCACATGCGGCTCTGACGCTGCATTGGTGAGCGTCGATGTGCCCTTGGCCGCCGCCGCGCACAGCACAAAGTTTTCGGTGGTGGTGACCGAGGCGTAGTCGAGCCAGTGCTCGGTGGGCGCAAGCGGCCCGTCGCAGCGCACAAGCAGCGAGCCGCTGGCGCGCTCCACCTTGCCGCCGAAGCGGCGGAACACGTCCACGTGCGGATCGATCTCGCGCACGCCCAGCGTGCAGCCCTTGACGTTGTCTTCGAGCCGCGCAATGCCGAAGCGCGCCAGGAGCGGAGGCACCAGCATGATCGACGAGCGCATTTCCTCGGGCAGCCGGTCGCGTGCGGCGTCGAACGCCGTTTCGCGGTGGTGCAGTTCCAGCGTGCCGGTGGCGTGGTCCATGCGCGCCTCGCTGCCCAGGCTGCGGAAGATGTCGAGGATCTTGCGCACGTCGGTGATGTCGGGCACGCCGTGCAGCCGCAGCGGCTCACGCGTGAGCAGCGTGGCGCACAGCACCGGCAGCACGGCGTTCTTGTTGGCGGAGGGAGTGATGCGGCCGCGAAGCGGCGTACCGCCGTGCACGATGAGATTGGACATGGGAATACGGGGCGGAAACGAACCGGGGAAATGAGTGCCGGAACTGTACCCGCCGGGCGGCTTGCGCTGTAGAGCGCGAAAGTGAACTATTCCGCGTTCAGCTGTTCCGCCACTTCGCGCCGGCCCAGGCCCCGCACCGATGCCAGGCCCTCCAGCTGTGCCTTGCGCGGCCGTGCCTTGCCTTGTTCCCACTTGTAGATGGTCTGGCCGGTAACGCCAACCAGCTTTCCATAAGCCGCCGCCGAGAGGCCGAGCTTTTCGCGGTGTGCGGCCAGCCGGGTGGCGCTGAACCGGCGGGACGGGCCCGATTCGCCATCGTCCGCATCGCCGGCGGAAGGGGCGCTCGAAGACATCTTCAGCGCACGCCGCAGTTCCTTCTCCAGTTTCTCGACCTGCCGGCGCAGTGCGGCGATCGAGGCGCGATGGTGCGTGGAAGCTTTTTTCAGCGTTTCGATCTCTGTGCGAACTTCCTTGCGGGCGACACGGGAAATCTCGGTTTTGAGGATGGAGGCAATATTTGGCATGGGCGCATTTTGCACACCTTGTGCCAAGCTGGACCGGAAGGTAATGAAAAATGCTTATTTTTCTTGGTCAGAGCACGTACCGGCCCACCGAGATGAAATGGCTCACCGTGCCCGCCAGCACGAACAGGTGCCAGGTGCCGTGCGCATGCCGGAAGCCGCGCCGGTTTCGGTAGAACACCGTGCCCACGGTATAGAGCACGCCGCCCGCCAGCAGCCAGGCCAGGCCGCCGCCATCGAGCCGTGCCGCCAGGGGCGCGGCCGCCAGCACGCCGAGCCAGCCCATGCCGATGTAGAGCGCCAGCGGCGGCTTGGAAACCGCGCTGTCCGGCTGCAGCAGTTCGCGCCCGATGCCGAAGAACGCGGCGCTCCACACCGCGGCAAGCAGCAGCCAGCCCCAGGTGCCCTGCAGCGTGACGAGTGCAAAGGGCGTGTAGGTGCCCGCAATCAGCAGGTAGATGGCGCAGTGGTCGGCCCGCTCCCAAAAGCGCTTCAGCGGCCCGCGCGTGCTGTGGAACAGCGTGGATGCGGCATACAGCAGCGTGGCCGAGAGCGAGAACACCAGCGCACCGACGATGCGTGCGGCATCACCCGTGGGCAAGGTCTTGGCAAGAAAGAGAACGGTGGCCACAAGGGCAAGCACCAGGCCCAGCAGATGGCTGTACCCATTGAGACGTTCGCCGGGGTACATCGCGTGGAGTGCAGCAGTCCTGGTCGGAAAAGGGGGAGGCAGAGGCCAGCGGGATGCTAGGTCGCCCCTATGACCGCACGGTGACTCCGATGCGTGTTCACGTGGCCGTGCCGAAGCGCTCCGCATAGAGCTGCGCAATCCAGTCGATGAACACCCGCACCCGCGGCGACAGCTGCCGGTGGTGCGGGTACAGCACCGAATAGACCATGGGCGGGCAGGGCGTGTGCGCCAATATCTCGACCAGCGAGCCCTCGTGCAACTGGCGCTCCACGCTGAAGCGCGGCACCTGGATGATTCCGCAGCCCTGCTCGGCGCAGATCTTGTAGAGGTCGGCGTTGTTCACGCTGATCCAGTCCTTGAGCATGTACGTTTCGAGCTTGCCGTCGACCATGAACTCGTACGGAAACACCTCGGGCCGCGAAGCGGAAAAGAAATTGACGCCCAGGTGCCTCGCAAGCTCGGCTGGCTGCGTGGGCGTGCCGTATTCGGCCAGGTAGCCCGGGCTTGCGCAGGTCACCTGCGGCAGCAGCGCCAGGCGGCGGGTAACAAGCGATGAATCCTTGGGTTCGCCCGCGCGCACCACGCAGTCGACGCCCTCCCGCAGCAGGTCCACCAGACGGTCGCCGCTGCCCATGACAAGCTCGATGTGCGGATAGCGCTCGTGAAACTCCCGAATGCGCGGCAGCACGATGGCTTGGGCCGGCGCACCGTGGATGTCGATGCGCAGGCGCCCGCGCGGGTTGACCGCCAGTTCCGACAGCGAAGACTCCGCGTCTTCCAGTTCACGCAGCAGATGGCGGCACCGCTCGTAGAAGGCCTGGCCGTCGACGGTGGTGCGCACCTGCCGCGTGGTGCGCTCCAAGAGCCGCACGTGCAGCCTGGCCTCCAGTTCCTTGATGGCATGCGTGGCCGTGGCACGCGGAATGTCGAGCGCGGCCGCGGCCTGGGTAAAGCTGCCCAGATCGACGATGCGGGTGAACAGCTGCATGGCGTCGAAGCGGTCCATGGGTCTCTTCGATTGTTGAGTCTCCTTGAATTCTATTGGCGAGATTTGCGTATTTATTCGCCCATGCAGAACAGAGAGACTTCCGCTCACCCCTTCGACATTCCAAGGAGCGACCTCATGCAACTGATCTTTCCGCGGCTGCGCGGTGTTTATGACCGGCTCGAGCCGTTGAGTTATGCGCTGCTGCGCATCGCGTTCGGGCTGATGCTCATGACGCACGGCGTTCCCAAGCTGCTTGGCCGCAGCCACGGCAGCATGGCCGACCCGATGGCCGGTTCGGTCAACCTGATTGCCAACGTGCTGCACCTGCCTTTCGCGCCGCTGATCGGGTGGTTCATCGCGCTGCTCGAAGGCGTGGGCGGGCTGATGCTGGCGCTGGGCTTTTTGACGCGCATCGTCGCGCCGATGGTGGTGGTGCAGATGCTGGTCATCTGCTACCTGCTGGCGCCAACCTTCCCCTGGATCGACCGTGGCTACGAATACCCGCTGATGCTGGTCTTCGTTGCGCTTTGCATCGCTGCGCGCGGCGGCGGACCGGTTTCGATCGATGCGCGCCTCGGGCGCGAATTCTGAAGACCAACAAAAAAGAAAAGCCCCATGAACCAACTCCAGCAGAACGCGGCCGGCCCGGTGCCTGCCCTTAATACCCTCAACCGCCGAACATTCATGATGACTACCGCGGCCAGCGCCGGTGCCGCCGCTTCGGCCGCCACTGGCACGGCCGCGGAAAGCGGCAGCGCGGCACCGCCCCCCGGCGCCGGCTCCCGGGAGACCCGGGTCACCATCAACGGCAAGCCCCACCAGCTGAAGCTGGAGCCGCGCGCGTCATTGCTCGACGTGCTGCGCGAGCAGCTCGGCCTTACGGGCGCCAAGAAAGGCTGCGACCACGGCCAGTGCGGCGCCTGCACGGTGCACGTGGATGGCCGCCGCGTCGCCTCATGCCTGACACTGGCCGTGAAGACCGACGGCTGCGCCGTGACCACCATCGAGGGCATCGAGCCGACCGACGGCACGCTGCACCCGATGCAGCAGGCCTTTCTCGACCACGATGCACTGCAGTGCGGCTACTGCACGCCCGGCCAGATCATGGCGGCCATTGCCTGCGTGCGCGAGGGCCACGCCACCAGCGAGGCGCAGATCCGCGAATACATGAGCGGCAACATCTGCCGGTGCGGTGCCTACACCGGCATCGTCGAAGCGATCCGCGAGGCGGCGCCGCAGGTGCTTCGCATGGAGGGCCGCCGTCATGCATGACTTCGCCTACCTTCGCCCGCGCAGCACCGGCGAGGCCGTGCAACTGCTGGCCCGGCACCAGCCCGGCGCGCGCTACTTCGCAGGCGGCACCACGCTGTTCGACCTGATGAAGCTCGGCGTGGAAGCGCCGGCCACCGTGGTCGACATCACCCGCATCGAAGGCCTGCGCGAAGTCGATACGTCGAGCCGCGGCGAACTGCGCATCGGCGCGCTCGCGGCCATGAGCGACGTGGCCGAGAACGCCACGGTGAAGCGCGAATTCCCGGCCCTGTCGGAATCGCTCTGGAAGGCCGCCTCGCAGCAGCTGCGCAACATGGCGACCGTGGGCGGCAACCTGCTGCAGCGCACGCGCTGTGCGTACTTTCGCGGCGGACCCGAATTCGCTTGCAACAAGCGCGTGCCCGGCAGCGGCTGCGCGGCGCTGGGCGGGCAGAACCGCGGCCATGCGGTGCTTGGCGGCAGCGAAGCCTGCGTGGCCGTGTATCCGGGCGACTGGGCGGTTGCGCTGGTGGCCTTCGATGCGCTGGTCGACACCGTGAGCCCGCGTGGCGAACGCACGGTGCCGTTGCGCGAACTGCATCGCGCGCCGGGCACCACGCCGCACCTGGAAACGGTGCTCGCGGCCGACGAACTGATCGTGCGCATTCGCATACCGCGCGGGCCCATCGGCCGCGGCTCCACGTATCACAAGATCCGCGACCGCGAGTCCTACGCCTTTGCGCTTGCATCGGCGGCGGTTGCACTGGAGATCAGGGGCAACCGTGTGGCCGACGCGCGCATTGCGCTCGGCGGGGTGGCCACGCATCCGTGGCGCGCCGCGCAGGCGGAGCGCAGCCTTGTGGGCCAGCCGTTCACGCGGGCCGCCGCGCGGCGTGCCGCCGAGCTTGCCTTCGAGGGCGCCAGGCCGCTCGAGCACAACGCATTCAAGGTGGCGCTCGGCATCGAAACGGTGACCGACGCGCTGATGCTGGCCAGGGAAAGGAACTGAAGATGGCAACCCACCTCAAGACAGCGCCAAGGAACACGCCTCGGGCGGGTGCCGAACGTGTCGACGCGCGCGACAAGGTGCGCGGCGCCACGCGCTATGCGGCGGACGATGCGCGCGCCGGGCTGCTGCACGCCGCGCTGGTGCCTTCGCGCATTGCGCGCGGCACCGTCACCGTCATCGACACCGCCGCGGCGCAGTGCGTGCGCGGCGTTCGGCAGGTGTTCACGCACGAGAACGTCGGCGCTTTCGACACCGGGGGCTTCCTGATGGGCGGCGGTTTCGGCTTTCAGAGCTTCTATCCGCTGCGCTCGCCGCAGGTTGCCTACCGCGGGCAGACCGTGGCGATGGTGGTGGCCGAAACCCTGGAAGCCGCTCGCGAGGCCGCGGCGCTGGTGCAGGTGACCTATTCAGCCGTTCCCTTCGTTGCCGGCATCGATGCGTCCGATGCCCAGCCGCAGGCGCAATCGGCATTGCTGCCGCAGCCGATGTTCGCAGACCGGCGCGCAGGCGATGCGGAGGCCGCGCTCCAGGGCGCTGCATTCACGGTGGACGCGTCTTACGAATTGCCGACCCAGCACCAGAACCCGATGGAGATCATCGCGACCGTGGCCGAGTGGAGCGCAGACGGCGTGCTGACCGTTCGCGAGCCCACCCAGAACGCCGAGGGCGTGCGCCACGGCCTCGCCAAGCAGCTCGGCATCGAGCCCGACAAGGTGCGCGTGCTGTCGCCCACCGTGGGCGGCGGCTTCGGCCAGAAAAACTCGCTGCAGTCGCACACCGCGCTGGTAGCGATGGCGGCGCGCGCACTGGGCCAGCCTGTCAAGCTGGTGCTGTCGCGCAGCCAGCTGTTCCACAACGCGAGCTTCAGGCCCGCGAGCCGCCACCATGTGCGCTTGGGCGCGGACCGCAACGGCAAGCTGACCGCGGCCATTCACGAGATCGACCAGCAGACCTCGCGGCACGACCTGTTTCCGTCGAGCGGCACCGAAATCACATCGCGGCTCTACGGCATCAGCAACTTCCTGGGCCGCGAACGGCTCGTGCGCACCGATGTGCAAACGCCCGGCTACATGCGCGCGCCGTTCGAGCATCCGGCCGCCTTTGCATTCGAAAGCGCGGTCGATGAAATGGCCTACGCGCTGGGCCGCGATCCCGTCGCGTTCCGCCTTGCAAACGATACGGCTGTCGACCCGATCAGCGGCAAGCCTTTTTCCTCGCGCCACCTGGCTGAATGCCTCGTCAAGGGAAGCACCGCCTTCGGCTGGGCGCGCCGCACGATGGCACCCCGCTCGATGCGCGCGGCCGACGGCAGCCTCATCGGGTGGGGCGTGGCGGCCGGTGCCTACAAGGCGGCCATTGCACCGGCCATCGCCAAGGTGCGGTTGAACGCCAACGGCACGGTGAGGGTGGCAGTGGGTGGCCACGAGATGGGGCAGGGCATTCGCACCGCCATTGCGTTGACGGTCTCGCGCACGCTCGGCGCGCCGGTGGCGGCGGTGGAAATTGTGCTGGGCGACACCACCGCCGCGCCGCAGCACCTGACCGCCGGCTCCTGGGGCACGGCCACGGCGTTGCCGCCGGTGCAGGAAGCCGCCCAGCGGCTCATGGAAGACCTGCGACAGAAGGCCGGCGGGCAAGCCGGTGCACAACCGGATGCCAATGGCGCCACGGCGGTAGCGCTGCTGCGTGCCTCCGGCCGCCCCTTTGCCGAGGCCGAAAGCCGAATGCGTGCGCCGGGCCAGCCCGAGCAGGTCTTCGGCCGGCTCACCGGTGGCCTGCCCGCTGCGGCGGGACCGGTATATCCCGACTTCGTCGCCTTCAGTTTCATTGCGCATTTCGTCGAAGTGCGCATCGAACCCACCACGCGCCGCATTCGCGTGCCGCGCGTGCTCAGCGTGGCCGACTGCGGCACCGTGGCCAGCCTGCGCACTGCGCGCAGCCAGGTCGAGGGCGGCGTGGTGTGGGGCATAGGCGCCGCGTTGCGCGAGGCGAGCGAGGTCGATCCGCGCTACGGCGGATTTCTCAACGCCGACCTTGCGGAATACGTGCTGCCTGTTGCGGCGGACATCGGCCGCATCGATGTCGACTTTGTCGGCAAGCCCGACACGCGGCTCAACGCCATGGGCGTAAAGGGCCTGGGCGAAGTGGCCATGGTGGGCGTGGCGCCGGCCATCGTGAATGCGGTGTTCCACGCCACCGGCAAGCGCCTGCGCCGGCTGCCGCTGCGGCTGGAAGACCTGCTGGAGAGCTGAGCTTGGCCGCTACTTGCCCGTGGTGCCGAACGAATTGACATGCACCTCGACGATGTCCACGAACTCGGGCAACTCCAACAGGAACTCGGGGTCGCGTGCCAGCGGAGCCACGCGCAGCGGATCGCCGCGCTGTGCGTGCATGGCGTGCATGTGTTCGATCGATTGCCAGTAAGACACGGTCCGGAATTCGGCGGTGTCGCCGTTCAATTTGCGAAAGTACTGCACGCCCAGGCATTCAGGTTTTTTTGCGATCTCCTGGATGCCGTGCTCGAAGCTGTAGCGCAGGTATTCGTCGGCCCGCGCAATGGGCGTGCGGCCTTGCCACACGCGTCCGATCAAAGGGGTGGCGAGCAGTTTGCATTCGACGGACATGGGTGCTCCTTTTTCTTGAGGGCGACAAAACAAACGGCACCCTGTGTGCCGTCGATGTCGTGAAAAAGACTGGCGCTCGTGCCAGTGCCGGTGCGTAGGAATCCGTCGCCTCCCTCTGCAAGTGAAGGCAAGTGAAGGCTGGGCGCTCAGTTTTCGAAAGCGCCCTGAAGCGTGCGCGCCAGCTCGGCCGCGAGTGCCTCGCGCTGCGGCGCGGGGCGCCAGAAGCCGCGCGTTGCCACGCCCTTCGATTCCCACTCCGGATGGTTGCGCGCCAGCCGTGCGGCGCGAACGGCAGCCGCGGTGGCGCGCGTGGGCGCGTCCTGCGTTGCGCTGGTTTCCGCCGCAATGCGCCCGGTGGCCGCGTGCCCGCGCTGCTCCAGCGCCCGCGTGAGCTTCAGCTGCCATGCCACCACCGCGAACAGCGCGCCGTCTTCGATGGTGAGCTCGTGCACGTCGCGCAGCTTGTTCACCAGCTTGCGCCCGAAAGGGCCCCAGCCCTGCGACACGGCACCGCCGATGGCACCGCCCACCGCAGCGCCCGCGCCGAGCGAAATGCCGGCGACGGCAAGGTCCGCCACCACGCCCACAGCGGCGCCGATGACCGCGCCCTTGCCAAGCCGCAGGCCTGCGTCCTTCATGGCCTCGGGGCTGAAGAAGTCCAGCGTCCAGCGGCCTTCGACGAGCGGCAGCGGCGCTTCGCCGGCATCGTCCTGGCGAAAGCCGTAGAGCGCGAGCAGGTCGTCGGTGCATCGCTGCGCCTTGTCGAAAACGTCTTTCTGCAATGCGGCGACGAGCGCCTTCCGGCGCGCGGTGTCCGCGAATTCTTCGGCCGGCACGCTGCGGCGCAAGGCTGCGGCGTCGACCAGCAGTTCGGCGATGCGCGCGCAGGCCGTGCGCCGCCGCTCGGCGGCTTCGGCGGCCAGCGAATCCACCACGCTGTGCAGCAGCTCGCGCCGGTCGCGCAGCAGTGTCGAAAGATCGGTATAGAGCTCGCGCTCGGCTCCGACGAAGGGCGCGGCGGCGTCGAAACGCACCTGCACGTGGAGGCCATAGGCCGAGAGCAACTCTTTCCAGGCGGGCTCACGGCTTGCCGCATCACGCACGAAGTTGAGCACCGGCAGCACGGGCCGAGCGCAGGAGTTGAGCAGTTCGATCTCGTCCCGAAACTTGGGCAGCACCGGCTCCCGCACATCGATGACGAGAAAGGCCGCATCGATGCCGAGCATGGTGCGAAGCACCTTGGCCTCCTGCTCGAACACGCCGTGCGCCTCGGGGCCCTGCAGAAAATTGCGAATGCGTTCGGGCGGCGTGGCCTGCGGGTCGAGCCCGGCCAGGTGCTCGCGAAGGGCCACCGCATCTTCGAGCCCCGGCGTGTCGAAGAAGCGCACGGCAGCCTGGCCGTTCACTTCGAGGTCGGCCGATTCCACGTGGCGCGTGGTGCCCGGGCGCTGCGACACCTCGCCGAAGTTCGCGCGCCGCGTGAGCGTGCGCAGCAGCGAGGTCTTGCCGGCGTTGGTGTGGCCGACGACGGCAATGAGGATGGCTTGCTGCTGCGTCATGGTGTCGTGCCGAGTTGCTGCAAGGCGTCTTCGAGCCGGTGCGTGGCCGCGACGCGTTGCAGGCCGGTGCCCTGCAGCCAGTCCATCCAGCGTTGAGCCAAGCCGGCGTCAGCCGCGTCTTCCGCCGCATGAGCCGGCCACAGACGGCATTCCCCGCAATGGGCCAGCACATCGCGCAGAAAGCGCTCGGTGCCGCGGTCGGGGCTCGATGCGGCATGGCACACCAGCAGCACCGCACGCGGGCGTGCCAGCGCCAGCTGGTCGAGCAATGCGCGCCGGGCCGGGGCGCTGCCGTCGATCCGCTGCACCTGCGCGGCGGGCAACCCCGCGGGCGGCCATGGCAGGTCGGCAGGCAGCTCGAAACCGATGACGAAGAGCGTGTCCTGCAGTTCCGAAGGCGCGAGGCCGGCAGGTGGCGTGCCGGGCGCGCGGCCGGGGTCGGCATCCACGATGGCCGGCGGCGCAAGTGCGGCGAACCTGGCGATGAGCTTGCGGTAATACGGTTCGCTCCAGTCCGGCTGCAGTGCGGCCTTGCGCCTGTGCCACACCGCTGCGCTCAGCAATACCAGCGCAACGCGCGGCAGCAGCCCGTACACGGCAATGCAGCCCGTGAGCCACATCGCCCATGTGCGCTGGCCCGCGGCACCGGGGGTGGCCGAGAGAATGGTCGCGGCATCGGGAACCGGAAAGCCGAGTTGCGCCGGCGCCCAGCCCAGCGCGTGGACCTCGCGCACAAAAAAGGCGGGATCGAGAATCGTCGTTTCCCAACTCAGCGTGTAGCTGCGGAATGCAAGCGCGAACAGCAGCGCGGCCAGCACCACCGCAAAAGAAAGGGCCCAGATGCCGTGGCTCACGAGCCCGAACGCCCAGGGCAGCAGCCGGGCCCGGCTCAAGAGGCCGGTGGCCGCCCGCAGCAGCACCGGTGCCTGGCCCCGCTTGCCGCCGGCCACGCGCGCGGTGAGCGAAAGCCAGATCCATCCGAGCGAGCTTGTATTGAACGAGCCGAAGGGCAGCCACAGGCCGGCCAGCCACAGCAGCAGCGTGAGCAGGTGAATGCCCAGCAGGCTCACGAGCGCGACGATCACGTTGATGTGCCGTTCGCTGCCGCCGACCACGTTGCCCGCCAGGCCCAGGCCGGCAACGACGACCAGCGCCACCAGGCCAAGCAGCACCCACGGCCCCCATTGCCGGATGCGTGACAGTTCGGATTGAAAGCCGATGCGCTCGCCGAGCTGGAGCGCGCGCGACGTGATGCGCGCATGCGCGTCAGCTGAGCGGGAGGCGGCGGTGCGCATGGCTTGCGCATCGTCGAGTGGACCTTTCTCTTCGGTCCATCGGATCGCCTCGGTGATGACCGCGTCCGGAAAAGCAGATTCGCGCAACGCGGTGTTGGTCAACAGGGTCCCTTCGCAAGTGGCGTTCCGCGATGGCGGAAGGCGCGCAAATTATGCCCGGCGCGCCGCGAAGGACTCTATGCGAACGACTGGAAGAGCGACCGCGAGCGATCCCGTTCGTGGAACACCGCGGAACCGGCGTTGCCGGGCCGCAGGTGTTGCCCCCGGCGAGGGGGAGGGAGAAGCGACGCGAAGCGCGCGAAGCCTGGGGAGGGGCTGGTTCTAGCGAAGGCCGAAGAACGAAAGCACGGCCACTACAACCACGACCAGACCGACGATGTAGATGATTGAATTCACGCGAGGACTCCTCGTTGTTGACGACAGCTTCAGCATCGCGCCAGAGGGGGCTGGTTACTGTCGGCGAGGGGCGGCCTGTGCTGTAGGACTCGCCAAGACCCGGGCGAGCGCATGCGCCCCGCCAGCGCAGCCTCAGGCCGCGGGCTTGCGGCGCGGCTCGGGGCCCAGCGCCTGCTCGAGCAGCCAGCGCATTGCCGAATGGATTTCTTGCGCGTCGGCGCCTGCATCCAACTCGAGTGCGGCCCGGTCGAAGGCTGCGGAGAGCAGCCGGGAGAGGGCGTCGAGCGAGACTTCTCCCTTGCCCAGGCCGGCTTTTTCCAGCCCCTGGCGCAGCGAGCCGGCCGAGGTCGCTTCGTCGATGGCCGTGAGTTCTTCCAGGCCCAGCACGGCGGGGCCTTCGATGAGCAGCAGCCGCGTTCGGCCCGGCACGCTCATCGCACTCAGGTAGGCCTTGCTTCCTTCCAACAGGGCGTCGCGCGGCGTCATCTGCCCTGGCGTGGCCGCTTCGATGTCGGCGGCCACGGCTTCGGCTTCGCGCACCAGCACCTGCCTGAACAGGTCGCGCTTGTCCGCGAAGTGGTGATAAAGCGCGCCACGGGTGATACCGGCGGCAACAGCGATCTCGGGCGTCGAGGTGTCCCCGTAGCCCTTGCTGACGAACAGTGCGCGCGCAGCGTCGATGAGCGCAAGGCGCGTGGCTTCCGTGCGTTCGCGATTGGTTCTGGATTGATGAGCGTCGGCGAGTGATTTAGGCATTTACATACAGGCTGTCTGTAGATTAATATTCAACTTACATGCAGGCTGTATGTTAATTGAAAGGATGGACGCCATGAAAGTGACAAGCTACTACCCGGTGATCATGACCAACGACGTGGCCGGAACCGCCGGCTTTTACCAGGCGCATTTCGGCTTCACGCCGCTGTTCATAAGCGAGTGGTACGTGCACCTGCAGCTGGCAGAACATCCATCGGTGAACCTTGCCGTGCTCGACGGCCGGCACGAGACCATTCCCGCACCCGCGCGCGGCCAAGTGGCGGGCGGGCTGCTGCTCAACTTCGAGGTGGACGACCCCGACGCCGTTCACGACCGGCTCGCCGCGGCCGGCCTGCCGGTTCTTCTGCCGCTGCGCGACGAGGACTTCGGCCAGCGCCACTTCATTACCAGCGACCCGAACGGCGTGCTGATCGACATCGTCAAGCCGATTCCGCCGAGCGCCGAGTTCGCGGCGCAATACGAGGCCGGCGCGTTGCCCACCTGAAGCCGGCTACGCCCGCAGCGCTTCGCCTTCGTCTTCTTCGAGCGAATCGCCCAGGAAGCCGCCACTCTGGTGCGCCCACAGCCGCGCGTACAGCCCGCCTTGCGCCATGAGCGAGCGGTGGTCGCCTTCTTCCACCACGCGGCCTTCGTCGAGCACGATGAGCCGGTCCATCGCCGCAATGGTCGAGAGGCGGTGCGCAATGGCAATCACGGTCTTGCCTTCCATCAGCCTGTACAGGCTCTGCTGGATGGCTGTTTCCACCTCGGAGTCGAGCGCGCTGGTGGCCTCGTCGAGCAGCAGGATCGGCGCGTCCTTCAGCATCACCCGCGCAATGGCCACGCGCTGGCGCTGCCCGCCCGACAGCTTCACGCCGCGTTCGCCCACGTGCGCCTCGTAGCCGCGCCGGCCGGTGGCGTCGCCCAGCGTCTGGATGAATTCGTGCGCTTCGGCACGCTTGGCGGCGGCCTCGATCTGCTCCTGCGTGGCGTCGGGCCGGCCATAGGCGATGTTGTCGGCGACCGAACGGTGCATGAGCGACGTGTCTTGCGTGACCATGCCGATGTGGCTGCGCAGCGAATCCTGCGTCACCTGGGCAATGTCCTGCCCGTCGATCAGGATGCGGCCGCTTTCCAGGTCATGAAAGCGCAGCAGCAGGTTGACCAGCGTCGACTTGCCTGCGCCCGAGCGGCCGACCAGCCCGATCTTTTCGCCCGGCTTCACAACCAGGTTCAGGTCGTCGATGACGCGGCGGCCCGCATCCGCATAGCGGAAGCTCGCATGCTCGAAGCGCACCTCGCCGCGCGGCACATGGAGCACGCCGGCATCGGGTGCGTCCAGCACGATGCGTGGGCGCGACAGCGTCTTCATGCCGTCCTGCACGGTGCCGATGTTCTCGAACAGGCTGGTCATCTCCCACATGATCCAGTGCGACATGCCTTGCAGGCGCAGTGCCATGGCGGTGGCCGCGGCCACGGCACCCACGCCCACGGTGCCGTTCGACCACAGCCACAGCGCCGTGCCGGCCATGCCGGCGGTCAGGCCCATGCTGAGCGTGTGGTTGACGATTTCGAAGGCGCTCACCAGCCGCATCTGCCCATAGCCCGTGTACATGAACTCGCGCATGGCTTCGCGCGCAAAGCCGGCCTCGCGCTGCGTGTGCGAGAACAGCTTGACGGTGGCGATGTTGGTGTAGGCGTCGGTCACGCGGCCGGTCATCAGCGCCCGCGCATCGGCCTGCGCCTTGCCCACCTTGCCCAGGCGCGGCACAAAGTACATCAGCGACACCGCATACAGAACCAGCCAGACGATGAACGGCAGCACCAGCTGCACGTCGAGCACGCTCACCAGCACGATGATGGTCACCACGTACACGCCCATGGCCACCACCACGTCGGCCAGCACAAAGAGGGTGTCGCGCACCGCGAGCGCGGTCTGCATCACCTTGGCCGTGATGCGGCCCGCAAATTCGTCCTGGTAGAAGGCCATGCTCTGGCCCAGCATCAGCCGGTGAAAGTTCCAGCGCAGGCGCATCGGCAGGTTCACCGCCAGCGTCTGGTGCTTGACGATGGTTTGCAGCGCGACCACGCCGATGCTGATGACCAGCAGCGCGGCCAGCCACATCAGCGTGTCGCCGCGGTCTGCCCACAGCCGCGAAGGCACCTGGCCGCCGAGCCAGTCGACCACGCGCCCGAGCACGGCGAACAGCAGCGCCTCGAAGGTGGAAATGGCCGCGGTGAGCACCGCCATGGCGGCCATCTTGAGACGCAGGCCCTGCGTGCAGGCCCACAAGAAGGCGAAGAAGCCCGTGGGGGGAAGCGCCGGTTCGGCAGCGGGATAGGGGTGGAGGAGTTTTTCGAAAAAACGAAACAAGGCGTGCAGTCTCCAGGGAGAAGCTGCGACTTTATCCCGGGCGGCGTGTCCTTGCCCCGAAAGGGTGCGTTACGACGTTGCGCTCTGCAGTGCCGGTGTCATTCGCCCAGAACACAGAACCAGTGCCAGCGCACCACGCGGTGCCCGCAGTAGCGGCCGACGACGCGCGCCGCCAGTTCCTGGTTGGCATACATGTCCGCACGCCTGTCGACCCAAAGCATGGCCTCGTAGAGGTCGTCCGAGTCGCCGGTCGAGTCGAACTTGTCCAGCAGCGCATTGGCGAGCGCCCAGTTCGAAAATTCGTCGCCGCTCGCCGCCTGGTTACGCAGCAGGTCGAGTCTGGACTGCGCCGCGGCACTGAACGGGGCTGCCGCGGCTGCAGGTGCCGGTTCGGTCGGTGGCGTGACGCCGACGGCCGGGCTGTTCATCGCAAAGGTCAGGAGAGCGCCGGAGACCACCGCCCCTGTAGCGAAGGACCCGATGAGCTGCGACCGCTTCGAGAGCCGAAGCATGATTGCGCCTTTTGCTGCGGACAGGCGTCGAACGGTGCGGTCGAACATGGCAAACCCTCTTGTTGTAGATATTGGTGCGCGAGCGTAGGCGTCCATCGCAGCCGCCGCGTCATCGGAAGCGATGACGCGGCGGCATACATCGTTCGCGTCAGGCCGTTCGTCCGAGGCCGCTCAATCCGCCAGGCGCGTCTGGTGCCGCGTCGGAGGTGTCGAGTGGTGCAGCAGGCGCAGCAGGTCCCCTTGCCTGGACGTGCCGGTCTTGGAATAGATCCTCTGCAGGTGGGTGCGAATGGTCGGTTCGCCCACGCCCAGCATGCCGGCGGCCTCGGTGCCGCCGAGGCCTTGCGACAGCGCCATGAGCACGCGCAGTTCGCCGCCGGTGAGCCCGTGCAGCCGTCCGAATGCCTCCCCTGGCATCAGCGGCGGCTGCACGGGGTCTTGCATGAACACGGCCACACTCGCCGCGAATGGTGCGAGGACGCCGGCGCGCCGGCCATCGGCAATGGGCAGCAAGGTGGCGACGTAGCCCCCGCCGGTTCCATCGGGGATTCCGATCGCATGATCCATGGCGTGCATGTCGGCACCCTCGCGGCCTGAATCCTGGATCGCCTGCGTCAACGCGGCACGAGCCGCCGGATACACCGGGGACAACCGGTTGTCGACCAATCGCATTGCCGTGCCCGACCTGACCTGTCGCTCCGCGGCGGTGTTCATGTACACGACGTGGCCGTCGCGCGCCGCCAGGAACACGCCGGCCGCCAGTCCGTCGAGGGTCTTCTTCAGCACCTCGGAATTCATCACCTGGATGTCCAGCGCATCGGAAATCGCCAGGGCACGGCAGACATGCGGCGCAAGGAGCTTGAACAGGGCAAGGTCGCTCTGCTGGTAGTGCAGCGACTTGTCGCTGCGCGACGCGTGCAGGGACGCCATGCGCCCGCCGGTGCGCAGCGCCGGAAACCACATGATGTCGAGCACGCCGTGCGGCTGCAGCACCTCGCGGTAGAAGCAGCTGTCATGCAGATGGAAACGCTCCATCGACAGCGCGCTCACTTCCCCAGGTTCGAGAGGACGTCCGCCGCGGCCATCGGGCTCTCGGCGTACCTGGCGCCGAGCTTCTGCAGAAATTCCGGCTCATAGCCGAAGACGTACAACTGGTCGTTCTGTGTCTGCTTCAGGTCGTGCATGCAGATGCCGCCCGCAGCGCTGTCACAACGCTGCGCGATCATTTCGCATGTTGCAGCCCACCGCTGCGGATCGAGGGAGCAGTCGTAGATCGCACCGATCAGCTCCGACAGCTCGGCGGCGGGAATCTGTTCCGGGGCTGTCATTGCACAGGGTACCTACACCACGCCCGCACCAGGGGCACAAGGTCCGTCAAATGCCATACGATGCGGGGCCGATTCATCGACGAATCGTAGGCAGGCGGGCTGCGTCGCGTAATAACCTAAACAGGTGATCAATTGAACGCAGGAGTTGAGCCCGCCGCACAGCCTTCGATGCCCGATTGCACCGAGCAGATCTACGCGCTGTGGGACAAGCTCGCGAACTACCCCATCGGCGACGGCGATGAAGCGCTGGAGCACCTGCTCGGCAGCCTGTGTTCGATCTTCGGCGCGCACAACGCGCTTTGGTCAGTGGTCGTGCGGCTGCCAAGCCCCGCGGTGGGCGATGCGCTGAACGGCTGGCGTCCGCTGTACGTCCGGCTCCTGCGGCCCTTGCCGACGATGGCCGCCTCGGTCCAGGAGCAGTTCGACACCTTGTGGTCGCCGTCTATCGACCTCTCGCAGATCCTTGCGGTGGCCGGCGAGGAACCGTTCCGCGCACAGTTGCTGTTTGAAGCGCTGCCTCCCGAGTGGTTCGACGGCCCCCACTACCAGCGCCACTACCTGGACGTCGGGCACGCGGACAGCATGTCGATGCGCTGCGCGATCAACGCCGATGTGCGGGTGCATCTTTTCATTTTCCGGAGCACGGAAACTCCCCGGTTCTCATCGGCGGACAAGAAGCCTTTCGGCCTGGCGCTTCGCGGGCTGCGGTGGTTCTATCGCCAGCAATTGCTCAGCCACGGGCTCCTCATCGCGAACGCGCCGCTCACCGCAACGGAGCGCAAGGTTTTGCTGGGGCTGCTCGAGGGAAGGGCGGAGAAAGTGATCGCAGCCAATCTGGGCCAAAGCCCGAATACGACGCACATCCACGTGAAGTCGATCTATGCCAAGTTCGGCGTGCATAACCGGGCGGCTCTGACATCCCTCTGGCTCGGGCGCCTGCCCGAAGCCCGCTGATCCACATAGATCGATAGCTGCAGCTAAAGTCGATGCAACGCTTTCAAGGAGCATCGGCTTGACCCACGACGACAACACCTCCCGCCTGCCCACGTACTTCATCTCGCATGGCGGCGGTCCCTGGCCCTGGATGAAGAAAGAAATGGGCGGCATCTACGACCGGCTGGCCGCCTCGCTGGCCGACATGCCGCGCCAGATCGGCCGCACGCCCGGCGCCATCCTCATGGTGTCGGCCCACTGGGAGGCGCCGGTCTTCACCGTGCAGGGCAACCCGCGCCCGCCGATGATCTACGACTACGGCGGCTTTCCCGCGCACACTTATGAAGTGCGCTACGACGCACCGGGCTCGCCCGAACTGGCAAAGCGCGTGCAGTCGCTGCTGGCCGCGGCAGGGCTGCCTGCGGCCGTCGACCCCGAGCGCGGTTTCGACCACGGCATGTTCTCGCCCATGAAGGCGATGTACCCCGACGCCAACGTGCCTGTGGTGCAACTGTCGCTCAAGCGCGGGCTCGACCCGGCGGAGCACCTGGCACTCGGCCGCGCGCTCGCACCCTTGCGGGGTGAAAACGTGCTCATCGTGGGCAGCGGCCTGAGCTATCACAACCTGCGCAACTTCGGCCCGCAGGCGCACGGCGTGTCCAAGGCGTTCGGCGACTGGCTCGACGACACTGCCGTGCAGTCCGCACCGCAGGAGCGCGCGCAGCGGCTGCAGGAATGGGCCTCGGCCCCCTCGGCGCGCATGGCGCATCCGCGCGAGGAGCACCTGATCCCGCTGATGGTGGCGGTCGGCGCGGCCGAGCAGGAGCCGGGTGAACGTGTCTATCACGAGGACGCCTTCATGGGCGGGCTCGTGGTGTCGAGCTACCGCTTCGGCGCCAGCGCCAGCTGAAAAAACGGACAGTTGGCAGAATCGGGCGATGCCTTCCATTCCCGATTCAGATTCAACTCCAGGTTCAGACCGCGAAGCCCGCCTGCTCATCGAACGCATCGCCGCGAGCGGCACGCGCCATGACGTGGTGCACGGCGGCGTTCGCGTCTGCTGGCGCCGCTTCGGCGCTGAAGAAAGCGCCTATCCACCGCTGGTGCTGCTGCACGGCGGCCACGGCAGCTGGATGCACTGGCTGCGCAATGTCGAGGCGCTCTCGGCCGGCCGCACGCTGTGGTTGCCCGACATGCCCGGGTTCAACGACTCCGACGCGCCGCCGCGCGCAGCGCCCGATGAAGATCCGCTCGGCCCGCTGCTCGATGCATTGGGCGGGTCGCTCGACCAGCTGATCGGCGCCGGCACGCCCATCGACCTCGGCGGTTTTTCCTTCGGCGGACTCACCGCTGCGCGCTTCGCAGTGCGGCGCGGTGCCATCCGGCGCCTGGCGCTCGTGGGCAGCGGAGGCCACGGCACGATGCGGCGCATGGCGGTTCAGATGATCAATTGGCGTGCCGCACCGAATCGCGAGGAAGAACGCGCCGCGCTGTTGCACAACCTGGCCGCGCTCATGTTGCACGACAAGGCCGCCATCGATGCGCTGGCTTTCGAGATTCACGACATCTCCTGCCACGGCACGCGCTTTCGCAGCAAGGAGGTGTCGCAGGCGGGTGGGCTGCAGGCCGCGCTCGACACCATCGGCGGGCCGCAACTTCTGCTGTGGGGCGAGTACGACGTCACCGCCGATCCGCGTCCGCTGGTGGCGCAACTCACGGCCGGGCAGCCTCAGCGCGAAGGCGTGGTGATCGACGGGGCAGGGCACTGGGCGCAGTACGAGCGCGCCGATGAGTTCAACCGGCTGCTGCTGCGCTTTCTGGGCTGAGCGCTCGCAGCCTCGCACCTGCTTCATGCGCATTCATCGAATCTTAAAAAGTCTAAAGAGTTATTAAAGCCTCAGGGTCAGCATCCGGCGGCGAGGCGGCCATGCCGCTTCGAACCTTCGACTTTTCACCCTGAGGATCCTGATGAAGAAGCAAACCCGCCTTGCCGCCCGAGGCCCCCGTTTTCATGGCCGCCCGGCCTTCACGGCAATTGCCGTTGGCGTGGTCTCCGCCACTTGCCTGGCACCCGCATGGGCACAGTCCGACGAAGAGAAATTCCCGGCCGGGGGCTCCCAGTGGGGCCTTGGCATTGCAGCGGGAATGGACCGCAAGCCCTACCGAGAATTCGACGACAAGGGGGTCGTCATTCCAATGGTCACCTACGAGAACCGGTGGTTCAGCGTTGCGGGCCCGAGCCTCGACCTGAAGCTTCCTTCCGCTGGCCCGGTGTCCTTCCGGCTGCGCGCGCGATACACGTCCGACGGCTACGAGGCCGAAGACTCCCCCTACCTGACCGGCATGGACGAGCGCAAGGCCAGCATCTGGCTCGGCGGTGCGGCAATCTGGCGCAACGATTTCGCCAACCTGTCGGCCGAGCTGCTGGCCGACGCTTCCGGGCACAGCAAGGGCACACGGGTCAAGCTGCAGGTCGATCGTCGCTTCACTTCGGGTGCCTTCAGCTTCACGCCGCGGGTCGCGGTGCAGTGGGCCGATCGCAAGTATGTGGACTACTACTACGGCGTACGCGCAGCGGAATCGCGCGCGGACCGCGCCCAGTACGACGGCGAATCCGCCGCGAACGTCGAGTTGGGCCTGCGCGTGGACTACGCCGTCGCGCGCAAGCAGACAATCTTCCTGGACGTCAGCGGCACCAGCCTCGGCAGCGGCATCAAGAACAGCCCGCTGGTCGGCCGGTCGAGCCAGACCGGCGTGCGGGTCGGCTACCTCTACAGGTTCTGAGGCACAAAAGCCTCGGCGGAGTCCGTCGGCGGAAACACCACGCGAATGCCGAGGCCCTGGCCGTCGAGCCCGGCGCCGGTCTCGATGGTTGCGCGGTGCACCTCGGCGATGCCCGCCACCAGCGACAACCCGATGCCGCTGCCGCGCGAAGGTGCCCCGGCCACGCGGTGAAAGCGCTTGAAGATGGCTGCGCGCTCCGACGCGGGCACGCCGGGTCCGTCGTCGGCCACCTCGAGGTAGACACACCGCTGCTGCGGCGGCGCCGTGCCCGGTTCCGGGCCGCAGCTCACGCGCACGCGCCCGCCCCTGGGCGTATAGCGCAGCGCGTTGTCCACCAGGTTGCGCAGCAGGATGCCGATCTCGTCGATGTCGCAGCGAATGGTGCACGGCTGCGCATCGAGCAGGATGGTGCGCGCGTGCTGGAGCGCATGCACGTCGAACTCGTTCGCCACGTGCATCACGAGCGCACCCAGGTCGGCCGGCGCATGCTGCGGCGCGTTGGCGCCCGCATTGAGGCGCGCCAGGTCGAGCAGCTGCTCCGACAGGCGCGTGCTGCGCTCGGCCACGGCGAGCAGCTTGGCGAGTGCGATGTCCTTCTCTGCTGCAGTGGGCGCGCGCAGCGCGATCTGGGCCTGCGCCTGCAGCGCCGAGAGCGGCGTGCGCAGCTCGTGCGCCGCGTCGCCGATGAAGCGGCGCTCGCCCTCGACCGCCTCGTCGAGCTGCCGCAGCGCATGGTTGAAGGAGGCCACAAGCGGATGCAGTTCGCGCGGCAGCGGCGCCGGAGACAGCGGCGTGAGGTCGAAGCTGCGCCGCTGGCGCATCTGCTCGCCCAGTGCCAGCACCGGCTTGAGCGAACGGCGCACCACGAACCACATCAGCGCGCCCACGAGCAACAGCAACAGCGTGTTGATGACCAGCGCGGTCATCGCATCTCCGCGCAGCTCGGCGTCGACCACGCTGTGCAGATTGCCCACCTGCACATGCACGCGGCCGGTCTTGTCCGAGACGGAGTAGACGCGCCATCGCGCGCCCCCGATCACGCTGGTGGCCGCGCCTCCGGCGAAGCCGGGCCGCAGCGGGGTGTCGGGTGCGCCGGGCGAGCGCACGAGCAGGCGGTCGCCGTCGAGCCAGATCTGGAACGCGAGCGCCTCGCTCTCGGGCAGCGCTTCATCGCGCAGCTGCAGGCCGTTGGCGCGCGGCCGCAGCCCCTTGAGCTTGTCTTCGCCGGGAATGGTCAGCAGGATGCGCGTGGCGATGGTCTGGAGCTTGTCGTCCCAGATGCTGTTCCTGTTGTGCGTGAGATAGACGAACAGCACCGCGAGCGCCACCGCCCAGCACAGCGCGATGGTCGCGGCGATCACCATGATCATCCGCGCCTGCAGCGAGTTCAGCCTCATGGACGCGGCTGGCCCACCACGTAGCCGTGCCCGTGCACGGTCCGGATCAGGTCGTCGCCGAGCTTGCGGCGCAGCTGGTGGATAAACACGGCGATGGTGTTGCTCTCGACCGCGCTCGCGTTGCCGTAGACGGCGTCCTGCAGATGGTCGCGCGTGACCACGTGGCCGGGCCGCTCGAGCAGCGCCAGCAGCGTGCGGTATTCGTGCGCGCTCAGCGTCACCTCGACGCCGGCCTTCGACACCACGCGGCGGCTGCGGTCGACTTCGATGTCGCCGTGCGAGAACACCGGGATCACGCGGCCCTGGCTGCGCCGGATGACCGAGCGCACGCGCGCCCAGAGCTCGTCGAACTGGAAGGGCTTGACGATGTAGTCGTCGGCGCCCGCGTCGAGCCCGTGGATGCGCTCGCTGAGCTGGCCGCGCGCGGTCAGCATCAGCACGGGCGTCGGGTCGTAGCGGCCGCGCATCGCGCGCAACACCGAGAGCCCCGACTCGCCCGGCAGCCCGATGTCGAGCAGCACGGCGGCATAGGCGTGGTCGATCAGCGCGAGCCGAGCCGCGGGCGCATCGCAGACATGGTCAATGGTCCAGCCGCCCTGGCGCGCGCCGTCGCACACCGCCTCTCCCAGCATGGCATCGTCTTCGACCAGGAGCAGGTGCATTGGGGGCGTGGGTATGGCGCGTGAAAAGCAGTGCGGATGATGCCCCAGAGTTTTTAATATCTTTTTAAGCTGGAGCTTTTGCTATTGCTTCACCAGCCCCAGCTTGCGGATCATGTCGCCCCACTGGTCGTAGGTGGTACGCGTGAGCTCGGCCAGTTGCGCGGGGCTCGAAGACTCTGCTTCATAAGCACCCTGGCGGAAGAAGTCGCGCGTGGCGGGCATCGCCAGCACCTGCGCGAGCGCGCCGTTGAGCCTGGCGACCACGGGCGCCGGCATGCGCGCGGGCCCGAAGAAGCCGAGCCAGCTCGGCATGTCGACGCCGGCAACGCCTTGTTCCGTCATGGTGGGCACGTCGGGCAGCATTGCGCTGCGCTTCGGCGCGGCCACCGCCAGCATGCGAACCTTGCCGGTGGCGGTGTTCTGGATGGCGTTGGGCGCCGCATCGAAGTAGTACTGCACGCGGCCTGCAAGAAAGTCCTTCGCGGCATCGGTGCCGCCTTTGTAGGGCACATGCACCACGTCCAGCCCCGCCTTCTGCGCGAAGGCCTCGCCGTAGATGTGCGACGAGGTGCCGGTGCCGAAGGACGCATAGCTCATCTTGCCGGGATTGGCCTTGATGTGGGCCACGAGCTCCTGCACCGTGCGCGCCGGCACGCTCGCATGCACCGTGAGCACCAGCGGCCCGCGCGCGCCGAGCGAGATCGGTGTGAGGTCCTTGAACGGGTCGTAGCGCACCTGCGCCAGCGTCTGCGGGTTCTGCGCCACCACGGAAGAGGGCGCGTACATCATCGTGTAGCCGTCGGGTGCGGCGCGAATCACTTCTTCCGTGGCAAGGATGAAGCTCGCACCCGGCCGGTTCTCGACGATGATCGGCGTCTGCAGCACCTCGCCGAGCTTGTTG
Organism: Variovorax sp. CCNWLW186; assembly: GCF_037203865.1. Classification (NCBI taxonomy): domain Bacteria; kingdom Pseudomonadati; phylum Pseudomonadota; class Betaproteobacteria; order Burkholderiales; family Comamonadaceae; genus Variovorax; species Variovorax sp. CCNWLW186. The sequence goes on from NZ_JBBCBO010000006.1 coordinate 127,959, forward strand.
GCGACGAAGCGCGCTTGCGCGTCGGAGGCGCCGCCCGCCGCAAGGCCGAGCACGATGCGGATGCTGCGGCCCTTTTCGGGGAAGGCCGGGGGCTCGGCCGCGAGCGTGCTGGGCGGCAATGCGGTTGCGCCAAGTGCGATGCCGAGGCCAAGGCACGCGGCCATGCGGCGACGGTTGAAGAAGCGCGAGTGGTTCATTGCCTGGCCAACCCCACCTGCTGCACCATCGCACCCCAGCGCTCGTAGCTCGACCGCGTGACGCTTGCAAATTCCTCCGGCGTGGACGCGCCGGCCTCGTAGCCGCCCGAGCGGTAGAACTCGCGCACCTGCGGCATCGACAGCACTTGTGTGAGCGCCGTGTTGAGCCTGGCGACCACCGGCGCCGGCATGTGCGCCGGCCCGTAGAAGCCGAGCCAGCTCGGCAGGTCGAGCCCCGCCACGCCTTGCTCGGCGAAGGTGGGTACGTCGGGCAGGGCCGCAATGCGCGCGTTCGCGGCAATGGCCAGGATCTTCACTTTGCCTGTACCCGAGGTGATGAGTGCCGACGAGGCCGAATCGAACATGTACTGCACGCGGCCGCCGATCAGGTCCTTGGCCGCGTCCGAGCCGCCCTTGTAGGGGATGTGCACCGCGTCGATGCCGGCCTTCTTCACGAAGGCTTCGCCGTAGATGTGCGACGAGGTGCCCGCGCCGAAGGAGGCGTAGCTCACCTTGCCCGGGTTGGCCTTCACGTAGGCGATGAGCTCCTTCACGTTGCTGGCCGGCACGGTGGTGCTCACCGACAGCACCAGCGGACCGCGCCCGCCCATCGAAATGGCGGTGAAGTCCTTGAACGGGTCGTAGGGCACCTGCGAGAAGGTGTGCGGGTTCTGCGCCATGGTCGAAGAGGGCGCGTAGAGCAGCGTGTAGCCGTCGGGCAGCGCGCGCGCCACCTCGCTTGCGGCGAGCATGGTGCTGGCACCGGGCTTGTTGTCGACGATCACGCCGGTGCCCAGCACCTCGCCGAGCTTCTGCGCCACGATGCGCGCCTGCGCATCGGTGCCGCCGCCGGCGGTAAAGCCCACCACGATGCGTATCGGCTTGCCGCCGCGCTCCGGAAAGTCTTGCGCCAGGGCCAAGGGCGCCAGGCCCAGCAAGGCCGCCGCGCCGAGCGCAGCGCCGAACGCACGGCGGGTGCCGCGAGGTTTCTTCATCGATGTCTCCGTTTATGAATGTTCTTCTTATATTGATTTAGAAAACCATAAAAATCCACATACTCTAGGGAATACCCCGAATAAGTGCCATTTTCTACCTTTTGTGTTTGACAAAATGAACATTGAAATCAAAATACGACGAAACAGCCTATCCAAGACACCTATCCATGAAAACTGTCGTCCGCACCGACGAGCGCATCCTCAGCTCCGACATCTTCGACCGCGACAGCCGCGTCAAGCGCCCTGACCACGGCACCTGGGCCGAGCCCGGCAAGAACATTCCGGTCTATCACCGCTGCGGCGTGCTGGTGGTGGGCGGCGGGCCTTCGGGCACTGCGGCCGCCGCGGCTGCCGCCCGTGCCGGCGCCGACGTGGCGCTGCTCGAACGCTACAACCACCTGGGCGGCCTTTCCACCGGCGGCCTCGTGATCTGGATCGACCGCATGACCGACTGGGAAGGCAAGCTGGTGATCCGCGGCTTTGCCGAAGAACTGTTCGACCGCCTGCCGGCCGATGCCATTGCCGGCCCCGCAAGGGAAGACTGGGGCTCGCAAGACACGGCCAAGGCCGCGCATTGGTCGCAGCGCACGGCCGCTTATCACGGCGTGGTCACGTGGTCGCCCACCATCGACCCCGAGCGGCTCAAGCTGCTCTCGCAAGAGATCGTGCTGGAGCGCAAGGTCAAGCTCATCTATCACTCCTGGGCCGCCATTCCCATCGTGCAGGACGGCGCCGTGAAGGGCGTGGTCTTCGAGAGCAAGGAAGGCCGCATGGCGATCATGGCCGACGCGGTGGTCGACGCCACCGGCGACGGCGACCTGTTCGCGCGTGCCGGTGCCGCCTACGTGAACGACATCGAGGAAGCCGACGTGCACCACTGCATGAACACCTCGTGGCTCTTCGGCGGCGTGGACATGAACCGCTGGATCGAATTCAAGGCCGGCCAGCCCGAGGCGTTCACCGCCTTCATGGCACGCGGGCGCGAAGTGTGCGGCCTGTTCGAGCGGCCGTTCGTTTCATGGCGCAACGATGTGGCGCTGTTCATGGGGCCGCGCCAGTCGGGCTACTCGGCGCTGGACGTGGACGACCTCACGGCCGTGGAGGTGCGCTCGCACCGCGCGATGGCCGCGCACCTGGACTATTTCAAGGCGCATGCGCCGGGCTTTGAAGATGCGTACCTGATGCTCAGCGCACCGCAGATCGGCGTGCGCCATGCGCGGCGCCTCACCGGTGTGGGCGCCGTGCTACGCAGCCAGTGGCCCGATGGCGTGGCGCTGGCCGACGAAGTGGGCGTGACGCCCGCGGTGTCGCCCAAGTTTCCGAACATCTCCATTCCCTACGGCGCGCTGGTGCCGCAGCAGCTCGATGGCCTCCTGGCCTGCGGGCGCCATATTTCATGCGACCGCAACTCGCACGGCTTCATGCGCGAGATTCCGCAGTGCTGGATCACCGGGCAGGCGGCCGGCGTGGCGGCGGCGCTGGCCTCGCGGGGCGGCATCGAGCCGCGCCTTGTCGATGTGGGCGCGCTGCAGTCGGCGCTGCTCGCGCAGGGCGTGTACCTGCGCGCCGGTGTCGGGCAGGGCGCGCATGCGCCGGCGGCAGCGGCTGCGGCCGAAGCCGGCGTCTGAATGACTTGCCATGAGCCCGGCCGACCTTTCCCGCGAGCCTCTACATTGCAGAGTCTTGAGTCTTGCAACGGGTTCTTCCATGTCCACTGAAAAAAACGACACCTCTTTTTCCGCATCGGAAGCCGCCGATGCGCGCGGCGACCGCTCCGACACCGTGAGCGCGCTGGAGCGCGGCATCTCGGTGCTGCGCTGCTTCAGCGAAGAGCGCCCCGTGCTGGGCCATGCCGACATCGCGCGCATGACCGGCATTCCGCGCCCCACGGTCAACCGGCTCGTGGCCACGCTGCTCTCCATGGGCATGCTCAAGAGCGCGCAGGTGGCCGACCGCTTCATGCTCGGGCCCGGCGTGGTGTCGCTGTCGCGCGTGTTCCTGGGCAGCCTCGACGTGCGCGCCGCGGCGCGGCCCAGCATGCAGGCCATGGCGGAGGAGGTGGGCGCCTCGGTCTACCTGGCCATACGCGACGGCATGGAGATGGTGCTGATCGAGGCCTGCCGGCCGCGCTCGTCGATGCTCTCGGCGCGGCTCGATGTGGGCTCGCGCGCGCCGCTGGCCAATTCGGCCCTGGGCCGCGCGTACCTTTCGGCGCTGCCCGAGGCGCAGCGCAACCAGCTCATCGATTCGATGCGTCTCTTGCGCGGCCCCGAGTGGGACAGCATCGCGCCCGGCATGACCCGCGCCATCGGCGAAGCGCGGCGGCTGGGTTACTGCCTCTCGCTCGGCGAATTCCACCGCGAGATCAATTCGGTGTCGGTGCCCCTCATCGGGCCCGACGGCGAAGTGATGTCGCTCAACGGCGGCGGCGCGGCTTTCGTGTTCACCGAAGAGCGCCTGCGCAACGAACTGGCACCGCGCCTGCACGACATTGCGCTGACCATTGCGCGCGACATCGGCGGGCATGTGCCCACGCCTACGCCTTCACCGGGTTAGCGGGCACGGCGCGGGCCGACCCCACGACTGCAAACACAAGAACGGAGACACAGGTCATGCACCTGAGCGATGAAGAAAAAGCCATGATGGACGGCCGTGACGGACCGGCCGTGCAGAAGGCGATGGACCTCCTGATGCGCTACGGCGAAGCGCTGGGCGCCGAGCGGCTGGTCGAGACGCGCAACGTGTGCGCCACCATTACCTCGACCACGCCGTTCCAGCGTGACTTTGCGCTGGCCAAGGGCGGCGGCATGGACGCGGTGTTCTCCGAATTCAGCCTCGACAGCCAGGAGACCGTCGAGATTCCGAAGTTCAAGGTCTTCACCAGCCACCTGCAGCTTGGCTTCGACCCCGGCCAGCCCGAGCGCATGGGTGTGAGCGAGGAGATCGTGCAGTTCTACAACAAGAGCGAGCGCCATGCGGCGGGCCTCGGCGCGCAGATCATGAACACCTGCACGCCCTACCAGGTCGGCAACATCCCCACGCGCGGCGAGCACTGCGCGTGGATGGAGTCGTCGGCCGTGGTGTATTGCAACTCGGTGCTCGGTGCGCGCACCAATACCGAGGGCCGCGAGAGCACCGGCGCGGCCATGCTCACCGGGCGCATTCCCTACTGGGGCTACCACCTCGACGAGAACCGCCTTGCCACGCACGTCGTCGAGCTCGACGTCGAGGTCGAGTCGGTGCAGGACTGGGGCCTGCTCGGCTACTACATCGGCGAGCACGTGCAGGAGCGCGTGCCGGTGGTGCACAGCAGGCGCGGCATTGGCCGCGTACCCAACCTGCCGCGGCTCAAGCACTTCGGCGCGGCGGCATCGTCTTCAGGCGGCGTGGAGATGTACCACATTGCCGGCGTCACGCCCGAGGCGCTCACACTGGAGCAGGCGCTCGGCGGCCGTGCACCGGTGGAGGTGCTGCGCTACGGCGAGGCCGAGCGCCGCGCCACCTACGAGAAGATCAACGCGACCGGCAGGGAGGCCGAGGTGCAGTACGTGATGCTCGGCTGCCCGCACTACACCATCGAGCAGATCTGGGAGGCCGCGCAGCTCATCGAAGGGCGCAAGGTGCACCCCGATTGCGAGCTGTGGATCTTTACGCCACGCGCCATCAAGTCGCTGGCCGACCGCAACGGCTACACCAGGATCATCGAGGACGCGGGCGGCATCCTCATGACCGACAGCTGCTCCGCCATGAGCCGCGCCGTGCCCAAGGGCACGAAGACCGTGGCACTCGACTCGGCCAAGCAGGCGCACTACCTGCCCGCCATTCTTGGCGTGCAGGCGTGGTTCGGCAGCACGGCGGAATGCATCGATGCGGCGTGCACTGGGCGGTGGAATGGAGGCATGCAATGAGGCCCCGGATTTTCTCCCTCCCCCTCTGGGGGAGGGCAGGGGTGGGGGCATGCGGCGCATCCATCGAGCGCTCTGGCTGCCCCCATCCCAACCTCGGTGCAGGCAGCCAGAGGCTGCCGCTCTTCGGGCTGTCCAGTTCCGCGCAGGCGGAACTGGAGCCGCAGCCCTCAGCCCCGTCGGGGGAAGGAGCAAAACCATGAGCGCGATCGCACACAACATAGTTCCTCTGGTCATCCGCGGCCGCAAGGTGGTCGGCGGCGTGGCCGAAGGCGAAGCACTCGTCACGCGCGACCGCATCTCGGGCTGGGGCGGCATCGATCCGCGCACCGGCACCGTCATCGAGACGCGGCACGAGCTGCGCGGCCAGAGCTTTGCGGGCAAGGTGCTGGTGTTTCCGGGAGCCAAGGGCTCGTCGGGCTGGTCGGCCATGTTCCACATGACGCGGCTCATGAACTCCGCGCCCGCGGCCTTCCTGTTCAACGAGATGACCACCAAGATGGCGCTCGGCGCAGTGGTGACGCACTCGCCTTCGATGACCGACTTCGAGCGCGACCCTCTGGAATGCATCGAGACCGGCGATTGGGTGCGCGTGGACGCCGACCGCGGCGTGATCGAGATCACCAAGAAGAACAAACCCGGAGACCGCCCATGACCACCCGCCCCCTGCGCAGCAACTTTCCGCGCGGCTCTTATCTTTGGTCAGTGCGCAATGCGCACTGGCGCGCGCTCGGCATTCCGGAAGAAGACTGCGAGAAACCGAAGATCGCCATCGTCAACAGCTCGTCCGAACTCGCGGCTTGCTTCAGCCACCTCGACAAGGTGGCGGCGGAAATCAAGACCGCGATCCGCGCGGCGGGCGGCGTGCCGTTCGAGATCCGCACCGCGGCGCCCAGCGACTTCATCACCGGCGCGGGTGCACGCGGCGCCTACATGCTGGGTGCGCGAGACCTGGTCACCAACGACATCGAAGTGGCGGTGGAAGGCGCGCAGCTCGACGGCATGGTGTGCCTCACCTCGTGCGACAAGACCGTGCCGGGCCAGCTCATGGCCGCCGCGCGGCTCAACATTCCGACGTTGCTCGTGCCCTGCGGCTACCAGCCCAGCGGCGAGTACCGCGGCAAGCACATGGACATCGAGGAAGTGTTTATCGGCGCGATGCATGCCGTCACGGGCCACCTGCCGGTTGAAGAACTCGTGGGCATGAGCCGCGAGGCGATCCGTGGCCCGGGCGTGTGCTCGGGCCTGGGCACGGCCAACTCGATGCACATCGTCTGCGAGGCCCTCGGCCTGGCCTTGCCGGGCAGCGCGCCGGTTGCCGCGCTGAGCCCGAAGATGATGGCCGACGTGCGCGCGGCCGGCACACGCATCGTGCAGATGGTGTGGGACGACCTGAAGCCGCGCGACATCCTCACGCCCGGCGCCTTCGCCAACGCGGTGCGCGCGGTGCTGGCCATCGGCGGCTCGCTCAACACGGCCAAGCACCTGCAGGCGGTTTCGACCGAAGGCGAGTGCGGTGTCGACGTGTATGGCCTTTTCGAAAGCCTCGGCCCGACGACGCCGGTGCTGGCCGGCGTGCGGCCGATCGGCGATCACAGCATCGAAGCCTTCGAGGCGGCAGGCGGCTGCCGCGCGCTCATGAAGCAGCTTGCGCCCTTGCTCGACACGAGCGCGCCCACCGTCACTGGCGGCACCGTGGCCGACAACCTGCAGGGCACCGAAGTTGCCGACGCAGAGGTGATCCGCCCCATCGATCGCCCGGTCGCGCCGCTGCCCGCCATCGTGCTGCTGCGCGGCAATCTTGCGCCCGAGTCCGGCCTCATCAAGACCGGCATCGTCGAGCGAAAGGTGCGCAGCTTCACAGGTCCGGCCGTGTGCTTCTGGACCTCGGACGCCGCCATTGCCGCAATGAAAAAAGGGGAGATCGTGCCGGGCCAGGTGGTCGTGATGCGCGGCGCCGGTGCCTGCGGCGGCCCGGCGATGGGCGGCGGCGCCTCGCGCGTGGTGTTCGCCATCGACGGCGCGGGCCTGGGCGACCAGGTCGCGATCCTGACCGACGGGCATCTTTCAGGCCTGGTCTGCAAGGGGCTTGTGGTGGCCGAGGTCTCGCCCGAAGCCGCTCTCGGCGGGCCGCTGGGGCTGGTGCGCGATGGCGACGTGATCACCATCGACCTGGACGCGCGCCGCCTCGACATTGCATTGACCGATGCGGAACTCAAGGCGCGCCGCGCCGACTGGCAGGCGCCGCCCCCGGCCTTCGACACCGGCTGGCTGCAGCAGTACCGGCGCAACGTGAGCCCGCTGTCCAAGGGCGCCGTGCTCGTGCGCACCGAACGACCCGAGCCTTCCGGCTAGCAGCACCTTTTTACCCCGGCCTTCGCCGACCGGCGCGCACCCCCGTGCGCACCCGGTGGCGCAGCCCTGCGCGCGTTCCGAGTTTTTCAACCAAGAGAAGAAGCAGGAGACAAGAAAACCATGAAGAAGATTTTGATGTGGTCAGCGCTGGGGCTTGCGAGCAGCGGCGCCGCGCATGCGCAATCCACGGTGACCGTGTTCGGCGTGATGGACCTCGGTATCCAGTACACCAACGGCGATGGCGGCGGCTCGGTCAAGGCGCTATCGAACGGCGGGCTTTCAACGAGCCGGCTCGGATTTCGCGGCACCGAAGACCTGGGCGGCGGCTTGCGCGCAGGCTTCTGGCTCGAGGGCAGCCTGAACCCCGACACCGGCACCGGCCGCGCGAGCAACAGCAACAACCAGACGAGCGGCGCGGGCGTGGCGGGGCCGATCACCTTCGACCGCATGTCCTTCGTGAGCCTCTCGCACCAGAAGATGGGTGAACTGCGCCTGGGCCGCGACTTCATTCCCACGCACTACAACAGCATCTACTTCGACCCCTTCAACGCCAACGGCGTGGCGCGCGCGGGCAACCTCACGTTCGCGGGCGCGGGCAACGGGCCGCTCCCTTCGGCCATCACGGGCAGCAACACTGTGAGCTACTGGCTGCCGGCCGGGCTCGGCGGCTTCTACGGCATGGCGATGATCGGCACGGGCGAGAACGATTCCACCGCGCCCAACCGCGACGACGGCAACTTTGCCGGTGCGCGCTTCGGATTCGCCTCGGGCGCATTCGACATTGCTGCCGCCGTGACGCGCACCCACTACGATGCGACCGCCACCATCGGCAACTACACGCACGCCAACATCGGCGGCACGTGGGACGCGGGGTTTGCGAAGTTCTTCGCGCTCTACAACAAGGTAACGGTGAAGCTCGCCGCCGGCACAGTGCGCAAGAACACCACCGAGATCGGCGCGCACATTCCGGCCTTCGAGGTCGGCCGCATCCGCGTGAGCTACGCCTACCTGGACGACCGCAGCGACGAGAGCCTGCGCAATGCCAACGGCATGCCGCGCAACCGCGACGACGCGCGGCAGTTCGGCATCGGCTATGTGCACAACCTCTCCAAACGCACCGCGCTCTACGGCACCTACGCGCGGCTCATGAACAGCGGCCAGGCGCGCTATGTCGTCAGCGGCGGCGTGGCACCGGCCGGTGGCCGCCGCTCGTCGGGCTGGGAGCTCGGCGTGCGGCATCTCTTCTGAACAAGGAGCAAAAATGCGACGCAGAAACCTGACGCTCGCGGCCCTGGCCGCCGGTGGTTCGCTGGCCATGCTGCCCGGCGCGGCAGCTTGGGGTGCCGAGACCTATCCGGACAAGCCGCTGCGCCTGATCGTCGGCTTCGCACCCGGCGGCGGTGCCGACGCGCTCACGCGCATCATTGCGGAGGGGCTGTCGAAGCAGCTCGGCCAGCAGGTGATCGTGGAGAACAGGCTCGGCGCCGACGGCGTGCTCGCGGCGCAGGCCACGTCGTCCGCAAAGCCCGATGGCTATACGCTGCTGATGGGCACCAACACCGCCATGGTGGCGGCACCCACGCTGCGCCCCACGCCGCCTTACGACCCGTTCAAGGCTTTCACGCCGATCAGCTCGGCCGGCCAGTTCTCGATGTTCCTGGTGGTGCCTTCGAGCCTGCCGGCGAAGAGCGTGAACGAGTTGCTGGCCTTGGTCGCGGCCAAGCCCGGCGCCTACAACTCGGCGTCGAGCAACAGCGCTTCGGAACTGGCCATGCTGCAGCTGCTGGGCGAGCGCAAGGTGGTGAACGCGCGCTACAAGGGCGACATGCAAGCCATGACCGACCTGCTCGGCGGCCAGATCCACATGATGTTCACCACCGGCACGTTGGCCCCGGGCTTCGTGAAAGAGGGGCGCATTCGCGCGCTGGTCACGCTGCTGCCGCAGCGCAGCGCCTTGCTGCCCGACGTGCCTACGGGCAGTGAGCTGGGCCTGGGCAAGCTCACCATCACGCCCTGGGCCGGCTTTTTCGGACCCCCAGGGCTGCCGCCCGCCATTACCGCCAAGCTGTCGCAGGAACTGCAGAACACGCTGAAGCGCCCGGACGTGCATGCGCAACTGGTGCAGCAGGGCTTCGAGGGCTACGGCATGAGCCCCGCAAAGTTCACCGAGTTCTTCCGCGCGCAATACGACGCCTTCGGCGCCACCGTGCGGCAGCACAACGTCAAGTTCGAATAGCCGCCGCGGTTGCGGCTCAGAGCCCGATCGAGCGCGCGTTGCTGCGCCAGAACGCCGCATCCGGAAACGAGCCCGCGCCGGCCGCGGCGTTGTCGGCCATGTGCTCGGCGCGGCTGGTGCCGGGAATGGTGCAGGTCACCGCCGGGTGGCTCAGCACGAACTTCAGCAGCACCTGCGCCCAGCTCGTGCAGCCGATCTCGCCGGCCCACGCAGGCAGCGGCTTGTCCCGCAGCCGGCGCAGGAGGCCGCCCCCGCCAAACGGCATGTTGACGATGACCGCCACACCCCGCTCGGCCGCGAGCGGCAGCAGTCGCTGCTCGGCTTCGCGCGCGTCGATCGAATAATTGATCTGCAAAAAGTCGAACTTCTCGGCGCGCAGCACCGCTTCGACCTCGTCGTAGGCAGAGGCGGTGTAGTGCGTAATGCCGATGTAGCGCACGCGGCCTTTCTCTTTCCAGCCGCGCAGCGTGGCCAGATGGGTTTTCCAGTCCATCAGGTTGTGCACTTGCATCAGGTCCATGCGCTCGGTGCGCAGCCGCGCGAAAGACTGCTCCATCTGCGCAATGCCGGCATCGCGGCCCGATGTCCAGACCTTCGTCGCAAGAAAAGCCTTGTTCTCGCGCTGCTTCGATGAGGCCAGCAGTTCGCCGGTGGTTTCCTCAGAGCGCCCGTACATCGGCGAACTGTCGATCACCTTGCCACCCGCGGCAAAGAGGGCGTCGAGCACACCCGGCAGGCGCTTGTATTCATCGGTGCCGGGGCGCTGGTCGAACCCGATCCAGGTGCCGCAACCGACAACCGGCAGGGCCTCCTGGGTGGAAGGAATAGGGCGGGTGTTCATGGTCATCGCAGGCCTGCCTTGTTGCTGTGCGAAGGAGGGGAGCGCGGCACCGGTGCAGAGTGCGGCGCCGAGCCTGAGCAGCCGGGCGCGGGTGATGGGGAGGTGTGGGGTGTTCGTGAGTGGCGTCACGAATCAAATTTTGCGCCAGGGCTTTTTACTCGGCGCTTGCTGGGGCTATCTTGGGGGCGTTGTTACGCTGCTTCAGGGTGGCGCACCCGCCGACGGGGTACCTTGCTCCGCGAATGTCCCCCGGGGCTGCGCCCCTCCTCCTTTATTTCGCTGCGCAAGGCACCCCATCGACGTGTGCGTCATACGCGCTGGTCGTTGATCAGCGGTGCACCAGCAGCGTGCCCCGGTGCACAGGGCATCGGGTGCTCCGCGCAGCGAAATAAAGGAGGAGGCCGCAGGCCGGGGGACATTCGCGGAGGGGAGTACCCGGTGGCCTTTGCACTCGCCCTGAACGATTCGCCCCCCAACACGTACAAACTCAGCGCAAATAGCGCCCGTCAGCCTTCAGCATCGAAAGCTCAGAGAAGGTCAGCCCCCGGTGCTCCCCCGGCCGGTAAGACACAGCAATCCCGCCGATGTCCAGCGTCTTGAACGATTCGAGACCTTTGTGCAGCGAATCGGCCGTCGGGCTTGCCCCCGCCCGCTTCAGGCCCTCGACCATCACTTTGGCCGCCACATAGCCTTCGAGGCTGGCGTAGCTGAACTCCGTTGCGCCGATTTTCTTCATGGCTGCCTGGTACTCGGCAATCATCGGCATTGCCGTGTTCCACGGGTACGGCACGACCTGCGAAATGACCACGCCGGCTGCGTCCTTCTTGATGTCCTGGAACAGCTTCTGGCCGTTCAGGAAAGAGAACGAATAGAAAGCCGTTTCGCCGCCCGCCGCGCGGTAGGCCGTGATGAACTTGGCCGCCACGTCGTTCGTGGCCGACAGCACCACGGCCTTGGGCTTGAGCTTGACCAGTTCCGCCGCGCGTTCGGCTGCGTCCGAGCCGTCATTTTTGATCGACACGCTGCCGACCATTTTTTCGCCGCGCTCGGCAATGAATTTTTGCGTGCTCTCCATCGCCGAGCGCGCGCCCGGGTTGTCGTTGTGCGCGAAGGCGATGCGCGAGAGGCCGATGGTGAACAGGTGGTTCACGATGCGGCTGTATTCCTCGTCGAAGCTGATGCGCACCGGAAAGCCGTATTCGGACGGTTTCACCACCGGCGCCGCACCCGTGTACGAGCCTACGACCGGAATCTTGAGTTCGTTGGCTGCCTTCAAGGCGCCCACCGCCGACGATGTGCCGATCGGCATCAGGATGCCCACGGCGCCGTCCTTCACGAAAGTCTTCACGTTCTCGGCGCCCTTGGCGGGGTCGTAGGCATCGTCGAGCTGGCGCAGCTCGATGGGCCGGCCGTTCACGCCGCCGTTCGCATTCACTGCGGTGAACAGCGCGCGAATGCCGACCAGCGGTTCGGTCGACAGCGTTGCCAGCGGGCCCGTCTGCACATAGGTCTGGCCGATCAGGAGCGGCTTGGTTTGGGCCTGCGCCGCAGGCTGTACCGCAAGGAGGAGAGCGGCAAAGGCCGAAGCCAGCAAATGAATCTTTTTGTATTGCATGGTCACAAATTGTTTGTTCGGCCATCTTAAGAGGCAAGGCGCTTTGGGTAAATCGCTATTTGTCCTGCCCCGGTTGCGGCGCATGGAATACTGTATAAAAATACAGTTAACGATTGCATCATGGGCCTTCCTTTCCTCAACTCCTTTTCCGCCGCCGCAGGCCGTGGCGTCTGGCATGCCGACGAGCTCGGCCTGGCCGACGCGCAGGTCGTCGCCACCGGCCACGCCGCGCTCGACGCCGAGCTGCCGGGTGGCGGCTGGCCTGTAGGCGCCATGACGGAGTTGCTGCAAACCGCGCCCGAGGCCCATGTCTGGCGGCTGCTGCTGCCCGCTTTGGCGCAGGCCGTCCAGGCGCGCGGCGGGCCGGTGGTGCTGATCGGCGCGCCCTATGAACCCTGCGGGCCGTCTCTGGCGGCGCAGGGCTTGCCGGTGGAAGCGCTGATGTGGGTCCGGAGCGACGCGCCGGCTTCGCGCCTGTGGGCCTGCGAACAGGCGCTGCGCTGTGCGGATGTGTCGGCCGTGCTGGCCTGGCTGCCGCAGGCCCGGGTGGGCGAGCTGCGGCGGCTGCAACTGGCCGCCGCCCAGCATGACGTGCTGCTCTTCGTGTGCCGGCCCGAATCGGCCGCGCAGGGTGCGTCGCCGGCGCGGCTTCGGCTTCAGGTGGAAAGCTGCGAGGCCGACAGCTCGCAGATCGAACTGCGCATTCTCAAGCGCCGGGGGCCGCCCTTGGCTGCGCCGGTGATGCTGCCCGCGCGCAACGAACGCATGGCCGCATTGCTGGCGGCCGCCCGGGTGCGCCGCAAGCTGCGGCTGCAGCAGCAGGGCACGGCGGCGGCCGGTGAAGAGACAACATCGACCGCGACAACAGCCACGGTGGTGCGCATCGACGCATGGAAGGGAGGCCCCAATGCACTGGATCGCATTGCGGTGGTCGCTTGAATCCGATTCGCCTGAAGAAGCGCAGCCACTGCCCACGCCCGAGGCGCTGGGCTGGTGGGCGCTGCAATACACGCCGCACGTCGCCTGGCAAGACGAGGCGTTGATGCTCGAGGTTTCGGCCTGCGAGCGCCTGTGGGGCGGGCGCTCGTCGCTGATGCGCCAATTGGCCCACGAGAACCCCGCGCCCGGCGCGGTGATGCTCGGCGCGCAGGGCGCCACAAGCCTCATCGCACTGGCCCGGCTGCGCCTGTTCGAGCGCAACGAGGGCCGGCCCAAGGACATTCCCGCCGGCCTGCCGCTGGACACGCTGAGCGCCGCGCGCGAACACCTCGACCTGCTGGCGCGCCTGGGCTGCCGCACCTGGGGCGACGTGGCGGCCTTGCCGCGCGGCGGCCTCACGCGGCGCTTTGGCGCGGCGTTGCGCGAGGCGCTCGATATCGCCTGGGGCCTTCGCCCTGAAAGCCACAGCTGGCTCACGCTGCCCGACGTGTTCGAGCAGAAGCTCGAGCTGCCCGCGCTGGCCGAAACCGCGCCCGAGCTGATGTGGTCGGCCAACCGCCTGCTCACGGCGCTGCAGTTCTGGCTGCGTGCCCGCCAGCGCGGCGCGCGCGCGCTCGAGCTGCAATGGACGCTCGACCTCAAGCGCTTCAACGGCGTAAACCTGCCGCCGCACCAGCAAGTCACCGTGCGCACGGCCGAGCCCACGCAGGACATGGCGCACCTGCGCCGCCTGCTCTCCGAAAAGCTTGCCCTCACCACGCTTGCGGCGCCCGCAAGCTGGCTGCGCCTGCGCACACTCGAAACCGATCCATGGGCCGGCGCCAGCACCAGCTTTCTGCCCGAAGACAACCGCAAGGGCGACAAGCTGCATGAAATGGTCGAGCGGCTCAGCGTGCGGCTCGGGCCGCAGCAGGTGGTGGTGCCCGTGGCGCAGGCCGATCACCGGCCAGAGCGCAAGCAGGCCTGGCGGCCCGCGCTGCAGAAAGACACTGCGCTGCCGGGCACCCGCAAGGAAGCCAGGGAAACTGCAAAGGCGAAGGCCGCGGCTTCGCAGCCCGATGCGCTCTACCCGCCGTGGCTCTTGCCCGAGCCGCTGCTGCTCGAGATGGACGGCGAGCGCCCGTGCTACCGCGGCCCCCTCAGCAAACTGATCGGGCCGCAGCGCGTCGAAGCCGGCTGGTGGGGCGGCAAGGAAGACGGCGGCCAGCCCGCCATGCGCGACTACTACGTGGCGGAAAGCCCCGAAGCCGGACTGGTGTGGATCTTTCGCGAGCGGCTCTCCGCACGCTTTTCCCAGGGCGAAGTGCGCTGGTACCTGCAGGGGTTCTATGCCTGACCTGAGCGAAAAGCAGCTGCGCGGACGCAACTCCGCCAAGGTGCATGCGCTGCCGTTGCCCTTGCGCAAGAAGCCGCCGCCCACGCTGCCCGACTACGCCGAGCTGCACTGCCTGACCAACTTCAGCTTTCAGCGCGGCGCCTCGACGCCTGAAGAAATGGTCGAGCGCGCCTACCAACTCGGCTACACGGCGCTGGCCATTACCGACGAATGCTCGGTGGCCGGCATCGTGCGCGCGCACGTCTGCTTGCGCGATCTGCCGGCCAAATTGGAAGAACACGAGCGCGACCATCCTGACGAGCCGCCGCTTCCGCGCAACCCCGATTTCCGGCTGCTGTTCGGCAGCGAGTTCCGCTTCGAGCGCTTCAGGCTCGTGGTCATCGCCAACGACACCGAAGGCTGGGGCAACCTGTGCGAGTTCATCACCGCCGCGCGCAATACCGAGCTGCCCAAGGGCGAGTACCGCGTGAGCTGGGACGAGAGCGACGTGGCTTCGCTGCAGCACTGCCAGATTCTCTTCGTGCCGCACAGGGCGCCGGGCGGTGCCATGGACGTCGCCTCGCTGCATGAAGACCTGCTGGCCGCCAAGGCGCTCTATGGAAAGAACCTGTGGCTGGCGGTGGAAATGCTCAACGAGCTCGACGACGACCTGTGGTTCGTCACGCTGATGCAGGCGGGCGAGCACACGGGCGTGCCGCTGGTGGCGGCCGGCGACGTGCACATGCATGCGCGCTCGGCCAAGCCGCTGCACGACGTGCTCACGGCCGTGCGCGAAGGCAAGACCGTGGCCGAATGCGGCTTTGCGCTGCAGTCGAATGCCGAGCGGCATCTGCGGCAGCGGGTGCGGCTGGCCGAGCTGTATCTCTCCGAAATGCTGTCGAACACGCTGGTGGTGGCCGAGCGCTGCCGGTTCGATCCCAATGTGATCCGCGAGACCTACAAGTACCCGCTCGAAACCGTGGGCAACCACGAGACGCCCGTGCAGACGCTGGTGCGCAAGACCTGGGAGGGCGCGGCGGTCCGCTTTCCCGAGGGCATCCCCGGCAAGGTGCGCGAGCAGGTCGAAAAGGAACTCGCGCTGATCGTCGAGCTGAAGTACGAGATGTTCTTTCTCACGGTGGAAGACATCGTGCGCTTTGCGCGCTCGAAGCACATCCTTTGCCAGGGGCGCGGTTCTTCAGCCAACTCGGTCGTCTGCTACTGCCTGGGCATTACCGCGGTCAGCCCTGAAAAAGGCCACCTGCTGTTCGAGCGTTTCCTGAGCCGGCATCGCAATGAGCCGCCCGACATCGATGTCGACTTCGAGCACCAGCGGCGCGAAGAGGTCATCCAGTACATCTACGAAAAGTACGGCCGCGAGCGCGCAGCCATTGCGGCCGTCGTCATCTGCTACCGCGCACGCAGCGCCTTGCGCGACGTGGGCAAGGCCATCGGCATCGACGAGCGCCTGATCGACGAGTTTGCAAAAGACCACTACTGGTTCGACGACACCGTGCTGGGCGAGCAACTGTTCAAGGCGGCCGCGCGCGTCGGCGTGCAGGAAGACGAACTCAAGCTGGTGCAATGGATCGAGATGACGCAGCGCCTCAAGGGCTTTCCGCGCCACCTGAGCCAGCACGTGGGCGGCTTTGTGCTCACGCACACCAAGCTCACGCGCCTGGTGCCGGTCGAAAAGGCATCGATGAAAGACCGCTCCGTCATCCAGTGGGAGAAGGACGACCTCGAAGCCATGGGCATGCTCAAGGTCGACGTGCTCGCGCTCGGCATGCTCAGCGCCATACGCCGCGGCCTCGACCACATGAACCGCTGGCGCGGCTCGATGGTGGAGATGCACCATATTCCGAACGACGACCAGAAGGTGTTCGACATGATCTGTGACGCCGACACCATCGGCGTGTTCCAGATCGAGAGTCGGGCGCAGATGTCGATGCTGCCGCGCCTGAAGCCGCGCTGCTACGAAGACCTGGTGATCGAGGTCGCCATTGTGCGGCCCGGGCCCATACAGGGCGGCATGGTGCATCCCTACCTCAAGCAGCGCGAGCGGGTGGCCAAGGGCTTGGCGATCCACTACGAGAAGGAAGAGCTGAAAGAAGCACTCGGACGCACGCTCGGCGTGCCGATCTTCCAGGAGCAGGTGATGCAGATCGCCATGATCGCGGCCAAGTTCACCGCCGACGAGGCCGATCAGTTGAGGCGCGCCATGGCCGCATGGAAGCGCAAGGGCGGCCTCGAGAAATTCCACGAGAAGCTCGTGAAAGGCATGGTCGACAACGGCTACAAGGAGTCTTTCGCCGAGGCCATCTTCAAGCAGATCCTCGGGTTTGGCGACTACGGCTTTCCCGAAAGCCATGCCGCGAGCTTTGCGCTGCTGGTCACCGTGAGCAGCTGGCTCAAGAACTACGAGCCGGCCTGCTTTCTGGCAGCCTTGCTCGACTCGCAGCCCATGGGCTTCTACAGCCCCTCGCAGCTCGTGCAGGACGCGCGCCGGCATGGCGTGGAAGTGCGGCCGGTCGATGTCGCGTGCAGCGACATCGACACCACGCTCGAGGCCCGCAGCCCCGATGCACCGCGTATGCCGCCGGGCACCGATGCGCGCTACGCCAATCGCCTCGGCAACGAGAACCAGCCCGCGGTGCGGCTCGGGCTGAACCGGGTTTCGAGCCTCAGCAAGGAAGGCGCAAAGCGCCTGCTCGAGGCGCGCGCGCAAGCGTCCTTCACCAGCACCGAAGACCTCGCCCTGCGCGCCGAACTCGACGGCAAGGACATGGCCGCGCTGGCCGCCGCCGATGCGCTGATGTCTCTTTCGGGGCATCGGCGCCAGCAGGTGTGGGACGCCACGGCGCAGAGGCGTTCGCCGGCCTTGCTCAAGGGCGTGCCGATCAACGAGCAGGTCCTGCAGCTGCCCGCGGCACCCGAGGGCGAGGAAATCGTCGGCGACTACGCGGCGCTCGGCCTCACGCTGCGGCGCCATCCGCTCGCGCTGCTGCGCCCGCGCCTTGCACGCATGAAGCTCATGAGCGCCGAAGAACTGCGCAGCCTGCCCAGCGGCCAGACTGCGCGCGCCTGCGGCATCGTCAAGGGGCGGCAGCGCCCGGGCACCGCCAACGGCACCATCTTCGTCACGCTCGAGGACGAGACCGGCAATGTCAACGTCATCGTCTGGAGCCATGTCATCGAAGCCTGGCGCGAGCCGCTGCTCAAGTCGCACCTGCTGGCGGTGCAGGGCACCTGGCAGCGCGACGACGAGACCGGCGGCAAGGTGCAACACCTGATTGCCACCGGCTTCAAGGACCTGACGCCGCTCATGGGCCGGCTGGCGCAGAGCAACACCAGCCGCGATTTTCATTGACGGCGCCGGATGCAACCGATCGTTCCATGGCTCGCGCAATCGGCCACTTTTCGCTAACCTGCTTCTTCCATGTCCGCACTTGCACTTGATCCCGTCGTGGCCTTGCCGATCGGTCCGCCGCCGCCTGCGCCCGATGTACCCATTCCCATGCCGCCGCCACCGCAGCCCGGGCCGCCGCCGGAAGGCGATCCACCGCCCGCGGAGCCGCCGTTCACCGACCCCGGCTTTCCGCCGCCGGTGATCGATCCGCCGCCGCCCATGCAGAAAACCGGCGAGGTGCCTTTCGGAAAGGCGCACGCGCGGCGGCTGCGCGAAATCTACCGTTCGGCCGGCTGGCCCTGCTGCGACACCATCGAGGTCGAGCTGCTGGCCGGCGGGTTTCTCGAGCGCGTTCGCACGCCGCACGGCCACGAAACCCTGCGCGTCACCGACGCCGGCATTGCCCGCATTGCCACCACGCTCACCATCAACCGCGCGGCGCTCTCGCCGCATGAAGCACTGGTCGAGCGCGTGGCACGCGAAATGACGCGCGGCGGCCGCATCGCCTGGCGCGGCCTCGGCCTGCGGGCGCGCCTGCCGCCGCTCGAAGAGGGCGGCAAGCCGCGCTGGTGCATTGCGAAGCCCGATGTGTTTTCCATTCGCAATACCAGCGTCGAGGCCTATGCGCACCCCATCGTGCACGAGGTGAAGGTGAGCCGCGCCGACTTGCTGGGCGACCTGCGCAAGCCGGACAAGCGTGCGGCCTACCTCGATCTGGGAGGCGAGTGCTGGTACGTGCTGGGCAACGATGCGCGCGGCCGCTGCATCGCATCGCCCGACGAAATTCCGCAGGAGTGCGGCGTGCTGGTGCTCGAAGGCGAGCGGCTGGTGGTGGCGCGCGCGGCCGTGCACCGCGCGTTCGAGCGCATTCCGTTCGGCGTGTGGCTGGCGCTTGCAAAGGCGCAGCCCATTGCGGGTTTCGATGACGATGCGCAGGACATGCTGGGCGACGATGCGCCCTGAATGACGGCCTGCGCGGCCGTTGCAAATCACTAGGACTCAGGCCACCACTGCTCGGCCGTGGTGCGAATGACGCGGGCCGCCTGCAGGCGGATGTCCTTGCCGTCGCCGCGCTCCTTGTCGGAGACCACGCGAAAAGGCCAGGTCGAAATGCGGCCCGCATGCGGGCGCGGCTGCAAGCGCCTCAGCGGCGAAAAAAACAGGATCCGCGCAGAAGGCGCTGGCGGGCTGGCGGTGGTCATGGTGTCGCCTCGAATGTTGCTCTGGGAGACGAGTAATTCTAGAGGAAACACTGTATGAACGTACAGTATATTTGCGCCGTCTCAAATGCTGAGGAGAGGGTGCATGGCCCGTGGCATGTCCGGCCCGCTGCGCAGGTTGCGCTCGATGAATTCGCGGGCAATGGCATCCAGATTGGCCGGCGCCGGCGTGACGAAGGACATGCGGTATTTCAGCAACCGGCCGTTGCGCCCCGTCAGAAAGGTGAACGACTCGTAGGTCTTCTGGCTCTGGGCGTGCAGCACGCGAAAGCTCACGCGCCGGAAGGCCTGCCCGTCGATCAGCTCATCGCGCACCGGGCCGACTTCCACCTTGGCATAGACGCCTCGCGCGCCCGCAAGCCGGACCTCTTCCACCGCGGCCTTGAAGTGCTCGTCGAACTCCGGGTCGGCGACGCCGGCGGCCCAGTCGCTGCGCTTCATGCCGTACACGTAGACGTCGACCCAGCCCACGTTGCTTTGGTACCGGTGGCTGACGCCCAGGCCGGGCTGCCCGGCCTCGTACGAGGTCGAGCGCACGTACTGCCATTGCACCGCACTGGCGGCCGGAGCCGAGGCGACGGGAGGTCTCGCGGGCGGCGCGGTGCAGCCCGCGAGCAGGGCTGCGGCCGTCAAGATCAGGGCAGGCCAACGCTTCGTCATGAAGGGCCTGCCTGAAACGGGGTGGCTGCCTCGGCCGTCAGTCCGGCCGGACTTCGAAATACGCTTCGTCGGCCTCGCCCAGCGCGCGAAAGCCTGCGGTCTTGGCGGCTTCGTAGGCCTTGGCCCAGTTTGCGGCCAGCGCGATCTCGTCTTTCGTCAACTCGTCGGCACTCGATTCGCTGGCGTTTTCGAAGGCCTTCAAGGCCTGCGTCACGCCGTCTCCCAGCAGCTTGTCGAGTTCGCGCCGGAAGCGCGACTCCGCCGCGGAAATGACTTCGGCCGGTGCATCGGGGAAGTCGATCAGGTTCACTGTGTAGCTCATGGGCCGGATGCTACGTGATGGCAACAGCCCCGTCCTCCGGTGGCGTTGTTGCCGCGCATGTCAGGGGTGTGCCGCCAGCTGTGCACCCGCACTCGCGCTGGCGCTTGCAGCCAGCGCTTCGGGCGGCATCGCCGTCGCCGTTTCGGGCTGCGCCCTGATGGAGGCGCAGCGGCCGTAAGTGTCGTCGAAGCGCACGATGTCGTCCTCGCCCAGGTAGCTGCCGGTCTGCACCTCGATCACTTCGAGCATGGTCTTGCCCGGGTTCTCGAGCCGGTGGATCGCGCCCGAGGGCAGGTAGATGGATTCGTTCTCCCGCACCAGGCTGACCTGGCCGTCGCAGGTGGCCTTGGCGGTGCCGCGCACCACAATCCAGTGCTCGGCGCGATGGTGGTGCATTTGCAGCGACAGCTTGGCGCCCGGATTCACCGTGAGGCGCTTCACCTGGAAGCGGTCGCCGAAGTCGAGCCTGTCGTAGGCGCCCCAAGGCCGCACCACCCGCCGGTGTTCGGTCGCTTCGGCCTGGCCTTGCTGCGCGAGCATGCGCACCACCTCGCCGACCTGCTCGGCGCAATCCGCCTTCGCCACCAGCACGGCGTCGGGCGTGTCCACGATGATCAGGTCCTCGGTGCCCAGGGCCACCACCGGCCGGTGCGGCGCATGAATGAAGGTATTGCGCGCACGCAGCGTCCTGGCCTGGCCGCTCAGGCGGTTGCCGGTGCCGTCTTCCGGATGCAGCGTGGCCACGGCGTTCCAGCTTCCCACGTCGCTCCAGGCGCCTTCGAACTTCACCACGGCAATGTTCTGCTGCTTTTCGAGCACCGCATAGTCGATGCTGTCGCTGCGGCAGGCCTGGAAGGCCTCGGGGTCCAGGCGGTCGAAGCTGCCCTCGCTCGAAACACCGGCGGTCGCACGCTGGCAGGCCAGCAGGATGTCGGGCGCGTGGGCGTTCAACGCCGCTATCAACGTACTTGCCTGCACCAGGAAGATGCCCGCGTTCCAGCTGTAGCCGCCGTGCAGGATCAGCGATTCGGCCACCGACGCCGTGGGCTTTTCGACGAAGCGCACCACGGCCCGGCTGCAGCCGTCGGCCGACACCGCGCCGGCTTCGATGTAGCCATAGGCGGTGCTCGCGAAAGACGGCATCACGCCGAAGGTCACGATGTGCCCGGCCAGCGCCGCATCGACGCCGCGCCTTATCGTCTCGGCGAACAGCAGCGTGTCGGGAATGTGGTGGTCGGAGGGGGCGAACAGAAGCAGGTCGTCCTTGCCGGCGAGCAGTGCCGCAGCCGCCATGGCCGCCGCGGTGTTGCGCGCCATCGGCTCCAGGATCTGCCGCCCGGTGGCACCGGCTTTCTCGACGGCCTCGCGCACCAGGAAGCGGTGGTCTTCCGATGCGATGCACGTGATGTTGCTGTTCAGGCTGCACAGTCGCTCCAGCGTCATCTGCAGCAGGCTCTTGTCGCCGATCAGCGGCGCGAACTGCTTGGGAAGCGTCTTGCGCGAGAGCGGCCACAGGCGGGTGCCGCTGCCTCCGCAGAGCACGACGGGATGGATGGTGGGGGTGTTCATGACAACGTCCTTGATGAAGGGGGAAGGCCGGCCGGCTCAGAGCTGCCCGGTGTTGGTGGCAAAGCTCACCGCCTGCGCGCGCGAATGCACCTGCAGCTTCTTGTAGATGTTCTTGATGTGGGCGTTGACCGTCTGCCCCGAGATTCCGAGCCTCATGCTGATCTCCTTCGACACGCAGCCGCGCGCCACGCAGCGGAGCACTTCGCGCTCGCGCGTCGTCAGCGTTACCTCGCGCTGCTGCGGTGCTTCTACGGGAGGCGGCTCGCTGGTGTGCTGGTTCATGCGTGTCAGCAGCCGGCGCGCCAGCTTGGGCGTGATGGCCGCGCCGCCGTTCACCACCTGCAGCACGGCCTGCGCAAAGCTCTGCAGCCAGGCGTGCTTGAGCAGGTAGCCCGTGGCGCCAAGCTCGAAGGCATGCATCACATGGGCGTCGTCTTCCATGGCCGAGATGACGATGATTTCGCAGTAGCGATGCAGCTTGCGCGCCTCGCGAATGAGCTCGAAGCCCGATCCGTCGCCGAGCCGGAGGTCGACCATCAGCACGTCGAATTCATGGGTCGCCAGCAGGCGACGGCCGTCGCGCACGCTGCCGGCCTGCGCCTCCAGCTGGATGCGCATGTCCGACAGCAGCTCCTGGGCAATCACGCGGCGCATGAACTCGTCGTCGTCGACGAGCAGCACGCGAACCGGGGCGTCTTCCTGCCCCGTCAGGAAATGCGGCCACAGCGGTTCGGCCGGAGGACAGACGCCGGACGGATAAACCGTGCGGCGCTCGGACGCCCGAGCGGAGTCAGGGGAGTCGGAAGAGTGAGGCGCGGTGTCGGACATGAAGGTTCCTAGAGAGTTGTTAGGGTTGGAGGAGGTTTCACGTTTGCATCGAGATACGCCGGCCCTCGGGGGCTGGCACTTGGGGAGCCTTTGCAGGCAGCTTTGAAAGAGTCATGGCCTGGATCCGGTGGGGGCGGGAACCGCGAGCGGCTCGGCCACGCAGCGCATCAGTTCGCGCTCCAGGCGCTGGAGAATGGCGTTGCGGTCCAGCTCTGTTTCCGCGAACGAACGGGCGGCCGCGCCCATGGCTTCGCGTTGCGGGCGAGACATCGCGAGTTGCGCGATGGCGTCGGCCAGCGCGTCCGCATCGCCGGGGGCAACCACCATGCCGCGGCCGGACACCACGTTGCTCAGCTCGGTGCCCGCATGGGCCGTCACGATCACGGCCTTGCCGCTCGCGAGCATGCCGGCCAGCTTCGAAGGCATCACCAGGTCCGCGGCGTCGGCGCGCTGCGGCAGCACGTGGATGTCCGCCATGCCCAGCAGTTCGTTGAGCCGCTCGGCAGGCTGCAGGTCGATGAAGTGAACGCGCGGCAAGTTTGCGCAGGCTGCCTTCAGCGGCTCGCGGCTCGGGCCGTTGCCGCAGAACACGAAGTGGATATGCGCCGCCGCGACCAGGCGGTGCGCCGCATCGGCCAGCAACTCGATGCCCTGCTTGGCGCCCAGGCTGCCCGCATAGAGCACCACCACCTCGTCCGCCGGAATGCCGAGCATGCTCCGGTAGCCGGTGGCGCCGCCCGCATCCGGCGCATCGGCGGGTTGCGGAAAGATCGAGCGCACATCCACCCAGTTGGGCAGCAGCACCAGCCGGGTTTCGTCAATGCCCTTGTCCTTCGCCTTGTCGAGCATGGCGGCCGAGATGGTCGATACGCGGGTGAACCGGCCAAGCAGCCAGCGTTCCACCGAGAGCGCGAAGCGCCGCACCCGCGCGCCGCGCACCAGGCCCATGCCAAAGGCGGCGTCCACCTCGTAGTCCTGGATGTGCAGCCACGACTTGATGCCGAGCATCCGCGAGAAGAGGAGCGCGGACGGCGCGCAGAAAAGGGGCGGCTCGACCACGAAGACCACGTCCGGCTTCCAGCGGATCTGCGCGATGAGCAAGGGCATGCTCGACACCATGAAAGAGAACAGATGCGCGAGCCGCGCGAGCGCCCGCGGCCGCGCCGGCACCCAGGTCGGCGCGCGCCAGACCGTGATGCCGTTCCAGTCGGTCTTGCGATAAGCCCAGGCCGAATACCCTTCGAACGGGGCCCACTGCGGAAAGAAGGGCG
Organism: Variovorax sp. CCNWLW186; assembly: GCF_037203865.1. Lineage (NCBI taxonomy): Bacteria > Pseudomonadati > Pseudomonadota > Betaproteobacteria > Burkholderiales > Comamonadaceae > Variovorax > Variovorax sp. CCNWLW186. Next base: position 151,636 of record NZ_JBBCBO010000006.1, read on the forward strand.
GCGATGCGATCACGCGTACGTCGTGGCCCTTTGCATGCAGCCACTGCGCCATCTCGCCCGAGTACTTGCCAATGCCGACCAGCTCGGGCGTGAAGTTCATCGAGTAAAGCAGAATTTTCACGATGCCCTTTCAAAGGAACCGCGGACCAGCCGCACGATCGGGTAGAAGCCGAACAGCGCGCGCATGCGCACTTCGTAGAGAAGAAAGTCGGTGAAGAAGGCGATGAAGAAAACGTAGTGCGGCTTGCCGGGAAAAACCGACACCACCACGCCGTAGGACACAAGCCGCAGCGCCACTTCGAGCAATGCCCAGCCGCCGAGTGCGGCCACCGGGCTCTTGAGCGCCAGCAGCATCTCGTGGTGGATCGTGTAGGTGCGCAGCAGGAAGTACGGCGCAATGCACAGAAAGATCTCGAGCGCCTCGTGCCCCACCTTCAGCAGCGGCGCGGCCACCGTGATCAGCGCGGCCAGGCCGGCAAAGAGCGCGCAGCCCAGCAGGAACGATTGCTTGGCCAGCTGCAGCGTCGACGCATCGAGCTTGCCGGCCTCGGCACCCAGCATGGCGCGCGTCTTCGTATAGAGAAACGCCTGCACGAACTGCGACGGTGCTTCCGCCAGCAGAAACGCGACCTTGAAAGCGCCCACGTATCCGAGCGGCATGAAGAAGGCGACCACCAGCAGGTCCGACTTGCGAAGCAGGAACATCAGCAGCGAATAAACGGTGGCGCCGCCCTGCGACTGCAGGCGCAGCGCCGGCCGGCCGCGCGGCGGACCTGCAGCCCAGCCCGTGCGCATGCTGGCCGCGCCCACGATCAAAAAGGCCAAGAGGTTGATGAGCAGCAGCTGCCAGGCACCCAGCTCGAACCCCAGCACGATGAGCGCCGCGATGCCCAGCACCAGAATGCTCGAGCGGATGCCCGTCTCCAGGTTGAGCAGCCCCGCATAGCCCAGCCCCCGGCTGTAGGAAAGGCGCAGGCTGATGAACGAGAACACCGCCATCGTGGATACCATCAGCACAAAGGGCGCGCCCGCCACCGGCAGGTGCTGAACCTTCAGGATCAGCACGATCAGCAGCGTGGCCAGCGGAATGCCGATGGCCAGGGTGCGCAGCACGTCGCCCCGGCGCACGCCCGGCGGCACGCTGCCGGCTTCGCGCGAAAAGAGAAGCGAACTGCCCAGCGTGCCCACGACCAGTGCCGCTTCCAGCACCGACTGGTAGATCGAGTACTCGCCGAACTCCGCGGGCGAGACATACGCCGCCATCAGAAAGACGGCCAGGAAGCCCGACAGGTAGGCATACAGTCGCGAAGCCAGCGCACCCAGGCCGCGCAACTGCACGGCGCGAAAGCCGGGCAGCGTGATGGAGCGGTCGAGGAGGTTCATGGCCTGCGCCTGTTGCGTGCCGGGCCGCGTCATTTCGGCGCGGAGGCGCCCGCGAATGGGCCGGCGCCGGCGGCACGCTGTGCGAGCAGGCCGCGGCCGAAGGCCCAGTTCTTGGCGCGGCGCGCCGCCTGCAGCACATACGTCAGCGCGGCGGCCGTGTGCACGCGGCCATGCAGCACGTGCGACATGGCCATCTTTGCGCTGCCCTGGAAGTGCAGGGCCATCACGCCCACCAGCTCGCCGGCCGGCGTGACCACGCTGGGCTGGCCGTCGACATACACGATGCGCTTGGCGCCGCCCCGGGCCTGGAATTCGTTCAACAGCAGGTTGTGGCCGCCGTTGATGTTGTGGTCGATCATCCGTCCGCCGAACACGCGGTTGATCGGATCCGCATTGCCGCTCGCCTGGGCCCAGAGGTGGAGCAGCGTCATGTCGGACACGCCGCCGCGCACGCCGCGGGCTGCGAACCGCGCCGCAATGGCGCGCAGCTTGCGGCGGCCGGCGGGCGTGGCGTAGGTGTTGAGCACAAAGGCGATGAAGCGCTGCAGGCCCATCGCGGTCCAGTAGCTCACGTGCGGCGATATCTGGCATGGGTCCCAGCCGTCGCGGGGGCGCATGTAGGAGCCGGAGAAATCCGCCTTTCCGGCCACGCGCCGTATGTGCGCGCCGACGCCGCGAAACAGCAGCACGTCGCTGTCGATCAGCACGAACTCGCGGCACTCCGGATGCGCCTTGAGATATTCGGCCAGGAGGAAGTAGCGCCGGAAGCAGATCTTCTCGAACTCCGGCGAGTTGCTGGACAGGTGCACATAGTGGCTGCACAGGCGCTCGTAGTCGGGTCCGGCGTCGGTGCCCGCCAGCACGACGAGATGCTCCTCGGCCCGGGCCGCGGACTCGCGGCACAGCAGCAGGGTCTTGTTCTGGCGGTCTTCCACCACGATGAATGCGAGAGCGTTGGTCATGGGCTATGGAAAAAAGATGGCGTTGGTCGTGGGTCGGCGCTCAGGGCCGGGGCGCGGTGGCGCTGCGCACCAGCGCGATGTGCGTGGGTAGAAAGCGGTAGTCCGAGTCCAGCGGCAGGTCGAGCGTGAACAGCCCGCCGCGCGCTTTCGCATCGGCGATCCAGTCGCGCACCTGGGCGGCCGTGAAGCGCGGCGCAGTGGTCTGGCCCCACGACGCGCCGAGCGGCGTGAGCACGTGGAACGCCAGGCCCGATGCGGGGGTGGTGGAAGGCACCGAAGGCGCCGGAGGCTGCAGGAGCTCGCCCGCCATGAGGTTCTGGCACGGCGCGGCCTTGGCACTGAAGCGCTGCGGCCCCTCGCCGGAGTTGAAGGCGAGCCACCGCTTGGGCGCACCGGTGCGCGCGGCGGCGCAGAGCCCGTTCCAGTCTTCGGCCGACATGCCCTTGGTGTTGTAGACACCGTCGAACCACCAGCCCTTGGCCAGCGCGCCGTAGTGTTCCGACCATTCCCGGACCACCGCGGTCCATCCGGCGATGAAGCGCGCGGGCGGCGGCTTCTGCTCCGAAACATCGCCCAGGCAATCCATCAGGTAGGCATCGCCCTGCGGCGCACGGAAGGGCAAATACAGCACCAGCCCAATGCCGCGGCGCTGCAAGGCGCGGGCGATCTCCATCGGCAAGTCGCGCGGTGGGCGGTTCTCGATGCTGCCGGGGCACAGCAGCTCCAGCGCCGCATTGGGCGCGATGAACTGGCCATTGTTCTGGCCGAGCGTCAGGATGAGGTAGGAGGCCCGCATGCGTGCGAGCGATGCCGCAAGCGCCTCGGCATCGAATCGCGCCACATCGGCAATGGTCTGCTTGTCGGGCAGGTAATGCACCATCACCCCGAAGCCCGTCATCGGCGGCGCGGCCGACGCCGCGCAAGCCGCGCACAGCAGCCATGCCGGGAGAAGCCGCCGAAGAGCGCCTGCAAGCCAGGTCATCACATGGCCCCCGCGAGCGAAACGGCTTCATGCTTGAGCGTGAGGTAGCGCCTTGCCACCGTTCCCGGCGCGCAGGCTTCGGCAAGCGGCCAGGCCGGCTGCTTGGCCCGGTGCTCGGCCAGGTAGCGCGACAAACCGTCGAGGTCGGTGGAGCCGTTGCCGATGAAGAAGGCGTAGTCGCCGAACAGCTCCCGGTGCACCGGAATGTCCGACAGCAGCAGCGGCACGCCCAGCGTGGCGGCCTCGGCGGCGGAAAGGTTGAAGCCCTCGAACGCCGACAGCGAAATGAAGGCCGCCGCGCCGCAGTACAGCTGCGTCAGCTCCTTGCGCGAAACCATTCCCCTGTGGCGCACGCAGCCGCTGATGGCGGGATCCATGCGGGCAGCCATCCGCTTCACTTCTGCGGCGCCGTTACCGGTCACGTCCAGCCAGTCGACCAGGCCCTCGCGCTTCATGCGCTCGAACAGCTTCAGCGTGCCGTCGAAGTTCTTGTGCGGGTAGTAGTGGTACGAGGCGATGAGGTAGCGCTCGCCAATGGCCGCCGCGCGTGCCGGCTTGACCGGGCCCGGCGGGCCGGGCGAGCGCGTTGCATCGACGGGGTTGAAGATGACGTTCGGGTGCTCGCAGCGCCCGAAGTAGCGCTCGAAATCCTGCTGGCTGCTTCTGCTGATGAACACCACATCGGCCGCGCTGCGCGCCACGCGCCGCAGGCACCAGTCGAGCCACAGGCGCTTGGTGCGGCTGAAATACTGCGGGTAGGCCTTGTACTGCAGGTCGTGCACCACCACGATCGAATCGCGGTGGCGCCCAAAGAGCGTGAACGGCAGGAAGTAGTTGGGGAACAGCGAGAACACCGTCTCGCCGGATACCAGCGCCCTCAGCCGGTGATAGTTGTAGAGCACTATCTCCAGCAGGAACCGGCTGATCCTCAGGCGCTGCGCGGCGGCGTAGATGCGCGGGTGCCGCTCGCTGATCGGCTGGATGTGGTCGCCCTTGCACATGCGCATCCTGCGCAGCAGAAGATCGGACACATTCAGCACGCCGCCCGCGCCCTTGTTAAGGCTGATCGAGTCGTAGAAGAGGTATTTGTACATGGTGAAGCCTCACGTCGTGCCCTGGGCGTAGATCGCCGGCGCGCGGCGCGGCTGGCGAAACCGCGAGCTCAGCAGCCCGGCAAAAACCGCCGCGATCAGCCCCGAGGCCGCGAACGGGCCCCACCCGAGAATCGGGCCGCGCATGAAGGGCACATATGCGGCCAGCAGCACCAGAGCGCACAGGTAGGTGCTCGAGAGCGCGGCATGCGGCTGGGCCACCTTGTCGAGCACGCGGAACAGGGCCGAGACCGCCAGGCCAAGCATCACCGGCCCCGCCAGGCCGAAGTCGAAGTACGCCGTGGTGAATGGCGGCAGCGAGAGGTTGCTCTGCGAGAAGTTGCCCAGCACGGCCGGCCACCCCAGGGGGTCGAACTCCGGATACATCTTCAGGCTGCGCGGCAGCATGAAAGAGAACGCCGACAACAGGTAGCGGCCGAAACCGAGCTCGGGTTCGGGCGCGCGCTCCAGCAGCCCGGCCACGATGTACATCGCGTCGAAGTCCTGGCTGTAGGGAAAGGTGGTGAGCGTCTCGCCCCAGAAGCTGCCGCGAGAAATCAGGTTCAGCACCGGGCCGAGGCCGGCGATGGCACCGAAGATCAGCATGGCGAGCAGCCAGCGGCGCTTCACGCCAAGCACGTAGATGAAAAGCGGCAGCAGGCCGATCAGCAGGATCTGCCGCGGCGTGTTGACCGGATAGGCCGCAATGCCGGCCAGCACCAGCGCAAAGCCGGCGGCGCACCACGACCAGATCGTCCGGCGGCGGTATGCGTGGATGGCCAGCGCCACGAAGCACATCAGCACGATGAGCTTCGGCAGCGTCGAATAGACGATGAAATCGACCGGAAGGTTCTGGCCTTCGTCCGGCAGGCCGCGCGCAATGAAGTTCAGGTCGGGGCGGATGAACAGCGACGCGAACGCCGCGACCGTGCCGCTCAACAGCAGCAGCACGGGGTGCGCAACGCCGGCGATCTGCGTCTCGGGCACGCCGGCCCCGCGCGCGAAAGCCGGGGCCGCCGCCTCATGCATGCCGAACCTGGCGGCCTCCACACCCGCCATGTACAGCAGCAGCAGCGTGATGGCTTGCGTGTGCGCGCCCGCGCCGATCACGCCCGTGTCCCAGAACGAAACGTCGGCCGCGATCTGCATGGCCGGCGCCACCGAGAAGTAGGTGAGGATGGCGGTGTAGTGGATCAGCAGGAACGTGCTCGTTCCCGCGGCGCCGAGCATTGCAAGCTGCACCAGCGAGAGCACGCACACCGCCGCGTAGCCCCAGACCGGGTCTACCTGGGCGCATGCGAACGCAGCCGCAATGCCGAACCAGAAGCAGAGTGTTCTCATGACAGGCCTTGTGGAGGTCGGGGGTGTGAAGTGGTTTGGCTCAGGCGTGGGCGATCTCTTGGACCGGGCGGATCGCCTCCTGGTAGGCCGCATAGGTGCGGCGCAGGCCTTCTTCGAGCGGCACCGTGGCTTGCCACCCGATGGCGGCTGCGCACGACACGTCGAGCAGCTTCCTGGGCGCGCCGTCCGGCTGCGAGGTGTCGAAGCAGATCCGGCCGCGGTAGCCGACGACGTCGCCGATCAACGCCGCCAGTTCGCCGATCGACAGGTCTTCACCCGTGCCGAGGTTGATGTGGGCGCACATGGGCGTGGTGTGCTGCTCGTAGCTGTCGCGCGTCATGTCCATCACCGCGATGCAGCCGTCGGCCATGTCGTCGACATAGAGGAACTCGCGCCGCGCGCGGCCGGTGCCCCAGATCACCACCTCGGGCGCGTTCTCCAGCTTGGCCAGGTGAAAGCGCCTGATGAGGGCCGGCACCACGTGGCTGTTCTGCGCGTGGTAGTTGTCTCCGGGCCCGTACAGGTTGGTGGGCATCACGCTGCGGTAGTCGATGCCGTGGGAGGCGCCGTACTGCCGGTTGTAGCTCTCGCACAGCTTGATGCCTGCAATCTTGGCGATTGCATAGGGTTCGTTCGTCGGCTCGAGCTTGCCGCCGAGCAGCGCATCTTCGTGGATGGGCTGCTCGGCAAGCCGCGGGTAGATGCAGCTCGAGCCGAGGAACAGGAGACGCCTGACGTTCGCAAGGAACGCCTGGTGCGTGACATTGGCGGCGATCAGGAGGTTCTGGTAGATGAACTCCGCCGGGTAAGTCATGTTGGCGTGGATGCCGCCGACCCTTGCCGCCGCGAGATAGACCTGATCGATCTGCTCGGTGGCGAAGAACCGGCGCACTGCCTCCTGGTCGAGCAGGTCGAGCTCCTCGCGGCCGCGCGTGACGACCTCGTGCCCGAGGCCCCGCAGGCGCTTCATGAGCGACTGACCCACCATGCCGCGATGACCAGCAACGTATATACGCATATGTTCTTTCGGTTGAAGGTTGAGGAATGAGATGGTCGGAACAAGGAGTGCGCGGGGCCCCGGCGCCTAGCCGGAACCCTTTGCGCCCGCGACCACCAGAAAGGTTTTCAGCAGGATCACGATGTCCTGGCGCAGAGACAGCGTGGCGACGTAGTCGGCGTCCATGGCGGCCCTGCGCCGGTAGCTGACTTCGCTGCGCCCGCTCACCTGCCACAGGCCGGTGATGCCCGGGCGCACCGAGCAGTAGTGGCCCCAGTAAGGGCCGTACAGGTCCTTCTGCGAGAACATGCAGGGGCGCGGTCCGACCATGCTCATGTCGCCCTTGAGCACGTTCCAGAACTGCGGCAGTTCGTCGAGGCTGTACTTGCGCAGGAACGCGCCGAAGGGCGTGATGCGCGGGTCATGCTCCAGCTTCTGGTACATGTCCCATTGCCGCCGCGCCTCTTCGTTCTCCCGCAGGTGGCGCGCCAGCACCGCGTCGGAGTCGGCCACCATCGAGCGGAACTTGTAGAAGCTGAAGACGCGCCCGTCCCGGCCGTAGCGCGGCTGCTTGTAGATCGCCGGGCCGCCGGAAGTCAGCCGCACGCCGAGCCACACCAGCGCGTAGACCCAGCCCAGGAAGAGGAAGAAGCAGCTCGCCATCACGATGTCCATACCGCGCTTGGTGGCCATCAGCAACCGCGAATTGCCCGCCCACTGGACGGGAGCATTCGATCGCAGGGTGTTCACGCTGTCGCTCCCTCCGCGGCGGCCGCGGCTGCGACCGGCGTTGCGGGCCGGGGCAGTTCGGGCGCTGTCGGGTAGTCGTGGGCCCGCAGCCGGTAGGCACCGTAGCGGTAGGCAAGGCTGCCGTAGTAGCGCCGGCGCGTGTCGAGCGCGTTGAGCACCACGCCCTGGAAATGCGCACCGGCATGCCGCAGCTGCTTCACGCTTTCGGTCAGGTCGCCCAGTTCGTTGTCGCCGGCGCGCGCAACCATGAGCAGCGTGCCCATGCAGGTCGCCATCTCGGCCGTTTCCGATGCGAGCAGGGTGGGCGGCGTGTCGACAATCACCACGTCGTAGCGCGTCGAGACCTTCTCGAGCACGCGGGCGAAGGCATCGCTCGTGAGAAGGCCCGTCGGGTCGGACGGCAACGCGCCTGTCGTCATCACGTCGAGATGCGGCAGGACTCCCTTGTGGATGGCGCCGTCGAGCTCGATGGAGCCCTGGATCAGCTCCGAGAGGCCGCCTGTGCGCTTCAGTCCGAAGCGGGGTGCCACGCTGCTGCGCCGGAGGTCGGCATCGATCAGCAGCACGCACCGGCCGCTCGATGCAAGCACCGCCGCGAGGTTGGACGACACGAAGGTCTTGCCCGCGCCGGGAGTGGCGCTGGAAATCATGATCCGGTTGTTCAGCGCGCGCGGCATCGCGAACTTCAGCGCGGTGCGCAGCCGCCGCAAGCCCTCGAGCGCCGGATCGTCCGGATGAGCCGCCGCCAGCAGGTGCACGCCGGGCTTGCCTTGGAGCACGGCGCGGTCGAGATGGCGCTGCTGGTCGCTCAGCGTGACGGTGCTGTACACGTCCAGGCCGGTGTGGGTTTCAATCTCCGCCGGGCTGGCAATGGTGTTGCGCCACGACCTGCGCATGAAGGTCGAGGCCGCACCGATGAACAGGCCCGCCAGCAGCGCAAGCACCATGGTGATCGAGGCCTTGGGCCGGATCTGCTTTTCAGGCGTCAGCGCCTGGTCGAGCACGCGCACGTTGCCGATGCGCCCCTCTTTCGCGAGCCGCATCTGCAGCGAGCTGTTGAGCAGCGACACGTAGAGGTCGGTGTTGACCTTGATGTCCCGCTGCATGCGCAGCGAGTCCTGCTGCATCATGGGCATGCGGCGGATGCGCTGTTCCACGCCGCCGAGTGCCTTCTTCAGCGAGGCGATCTGCGCGTCGATGGTCATGACGCTCGGGTCGCGGGCCGTGAAGCGCTCGGTCAGCTCCAGCCGCTTCTGCGTTGCATCGAAGAGCTTGGTCTGCAGGTCGATGTTCTGCGACAGCGCGTTGCGCGCCTCGTCGTCGAGGCTGATCGTGCCGTTGCGGTTGCGGTACTGGTTGTAGACCTCTTCGGAGTCCTCCAGCTGCTGCTTGAACTTGGGCAGCTCGCCGCCCAGGAAGTTGAGTGCGCGCTGGGCCTGTGCCGTCTTCTGGTCGATGTTCACGCGAACATACAGCCGAGCGACTTCATTGAGAAGGTTGGCCAGCTGCGTGCGGTTGCCGGTCTGCCAGCTCACGTCCATCACCGAAGACTGCTTGCCCTTTTCGATCACGCGCAGGTCCTTCTGCAGCTCGAGCAGGGTGAGCTGCTTCGACTGGCGCACCAGCGAGAACGCGGCGCCCGGCAACCCCGAGACGGAGCCCACCAGCAGGTGCACAGGGCCGAGCGGCGTTTCGGCGTCGAGCGGCGTGCCGACCTTGCCTTCGATCGGTGCATCCAGCTTGGGGTGCGTTAGCGTGTAGGCGCCGTTCTCGCCGGCGGTCAACAGGAAACGCGTGCCCTCCAGATCCGTCGGCACGTCCATCTGCGCCACCACGATGCGCTCGTTGCCGCTCACGTAGCCCGAAAGGCCCGCAAAGCCGGGTTCGGAGAGCGTCTTCGCGCGGCGTGCGAGCCAGGGGCCGACGATCGGCAGATAGAGCGGCTCGGCCTCGATGTAGAGCTTGGTGTTCTCGATGGCCTGCCCGAGCACCAGGCGCGACTTCAGGATCTCGGCCTCGCCGGCCGTCGGCGTCTTGGCGTTCAGTGCGCTGCTCGCGGAGTCGCCGACCAGCGTGCCGCCCGAGCGCTCCGGGTCTTCGACCTGGATGAGCACGTTGGCCTCGTACACGCGCGGCCCGAACATCGCGTAGGCGGCGCCGATCAGCAGCGCCACCGCGGTGATCTTCGCGATCTTCCATCGGTTGTCGATCAGCAAGTCGATGTGCTCCCGCAGTCTTGAAGGAGGCTGTTCGGAAGCCGGCGCCGCATCTGTGGGGGCGGTAACCATGGGTTGCCAGTGCGCATTCATGAGATCACCTTTTTGGGTTGCCTGGACGGGAGGGGAGGGTTCAGCGGCGGCTTGCCGTGCCGCCAAGGTTCACGACCTGCGCGGCGGGAAGGATCAGGCTGATGACGCGGTTCCATCGCACCAGCGGCACCGGGTCGATGTAGACGACGTCGCGCGCCTGCAGCGGAAAGCGGTCGGCCAGTGCCAGCGCCACCGGGTTCTTCGCGTCGAGGTGGTAGATCTCGGGCACTTCGCCGCGCGAGTTGCGCACCACGTAGATCTGGCCGGGCGACGAGGTCAGCAGGTCGGGCCCGCCCGCATCGCCCAGCGCCTCGTTCAGGCTCAGCCTGCCGTTGCGCATCAGCAGGGCCGACGGGTTGCGGATCTCGCCCATCACATACACGCGGCTGTCTTCGCGGGTGCCCACGTTCACGAGGTCGCCGTTCTGCAGCGGGATGCGGCTCGCGTCGAAGCCGTAGCGCTGCAGCAGCGGCAGGTCGATGGTCACCGTGCGCTCGCCGCGCGTGAGGGTCACGCGGGAGCGGTCGGCGGCGGTGGTCACGCTGCCGGCGCGGTTGATCGCCTCTGCAAGCGTCATCGGCACGTCGGTGAAGATCTGCAGGCCCGGGGTGCGGACCTCGCCTTCCACGTACACGCGGCGGCTGCGGAACGACTGGATCCGAACGCTGACCAGCGGGTCTTTCACGAAGGGTGAAATGCGCCGCGTGATCAGGTCTGAGGCGGCGCTTTCCGTCATGCCCTCGACCTTGGTGCGGCCGATGTAGGGAAAGCTGATCTCGCCCGATCCGTCGACGATGAAGCCGGGAGCCACGCTCACGCCCGTCGGGTCCGACTGCTGCGAGATCACGGCGCCCGCGTTGGGCATGAGTTCCGGATGCCGGTACACCACGATGCCGATCACGTCGCCCGGAGCGATCGTGTAGGCCGGGGCCTTGCCGAAGAGCTGCCGCACCTCCGCCGGCACGCCCTGCGGCTCCTGCGCGGCGCGGGTGCGGATCAGCTCGGGCGTGATGGGAACGATCTTCGGCTCGCCTTCCGCGTGGGAGCTGCTCCAGCCGCTGGTGTCCGGCGTCTTGAAGCCGGGAATCCCGCAGCCAGCCAGGCACAGCGGCAGCACCAGCGCAACCACCGACCCGATCCGGCGTCGGACGCGCTCGCGGGCGGAAGCTTGGACGGACGCGGGGGCAACGGGTGCGCCGCGCGAAGAACTGGCTGGGTCAAGGTGTGCCATGGGATGGTCCTTTGCTCGTGGGGGATCCTGAAAGTCCTGGAATGGGTTCACTGCGGCGCGTAGGCGCCATGCAGCGGGGGCTCGGCAACGGCCGGCGTGGGGCTCACGGTGCGGCGCTCGGCGCCGGCGCCCGAGGCGCATGCGGTTACCCAGTCGCCGACCGACTGGAGAAAGAGCTGCTGGCCCTTTGCCGTGCAGAAGGTGTGGTCGAGCTCGCGCATGAACTCGTACTGGAGGGCCTGCGCGAAGGGCTCGCGCCGGAAGGGCCCGAGCTGGTCGCGGCCGCGGTCCGACACATGCAGGGAGCCCGAATACAGCAGCTGCACCGCCACCTTCCGTTCGACCAGGCGCTTCATGGCCGCGCCGAACCACAGGGCGTTGACCTGCGGCGGCTTTCTTTCCGTGAAGAAGCCGGGCAGCGCCTTTGTCGAATGGCTGCGCAGAAAGTGCCGCTGGAGCCAGCGCTTGGCCTTGCCCGCGAAGGCCGGGTGCGCGGGGGCTGCAATGGCGCGCCGCACCGTGCGCTCCCAGCGTGAGCGCCATTCCGGAAACGCGAAGCCGTCGAACAGCGAAATTGCGACCACGCGCGTGTCCGCTTCGGCCACTGCCATGGCGTGTTCCACGCCCGAGCACATGGCCACGATCACGAACTGCCGGATGCCCATCGTTTTCTCGAGCAGGTCCATGCCGGCCTGCAGATCGTGTATTGCGCGGGTCTGCAGGTCGTGCGAGAAGTCGGAGGCCTCGCTGTCTCCCACGCCGCCCAGGTCGAAGCGCAGGCTGCTCACGCCGCGCGCGGCCAGCACATGCGCCAGCTTCACGTTGATGCGGCGCGGGCCGATGCGATGGTTGGCGCCCATGTTGAACATCAGGCATGCGGCGGTGGCCGGCACTTGCCGCGCGGGCATCGTGACGGTGCCGACCAGCGAGTTGCCGGCGCCGAACCGCACCGGGGTTTGCGTCATGTCATTCATGAAGGGCCCCCTGCAGGCGGTTGAGCGCGTCGGCCGGAACCATGGCGCTGTTGGGGTAGGGGTCTGAAGTCCAGTCGAGCCGGTGCTGGAAGTACGCAAGGCGCACCGGCATGTAGCGCGACTGCTGCTCGGCCGCCCACTGCGCCGTCTCTTCGTCGTCCGGCCCTGTGAGCACCAGCGTGTCGTGCAGGGCCGTGAGCGGGAGCGATTCAGGCGTGAGCGTGGCCAGCTGCGTGCGCAGCGTGGGCGAAAGCGAGGTGCCCAGTGCCTCCTCGGGCATGGCGCCGGGCTCGCGCGAAAGGCTGCGGCGCCACGCCAGGTCGGGAATGCAGAAGGTCGTGTCGAGGGCCGCCACATGCTCTTCGCGCAGCAGGCGCGCATAGCGGCGCCCGTCGATCACCGGCTCCCACAGCACCAGCCGCGCCGGGTCGCAGCGCCCGTTGCGCGCCGCCAGCACGGCCAGGGTGGCGCCGAGCCGCGCGCCCACCCAGACGATGCGGCTTCCGGGCGCGCGCCGGCGCAGCTCTTCATGCGCAGAGCACAGGTCGCGCCGCCAGCCGTCGAGCTCGCCGTCGTCCTCGTCGCCCGGTGAATCGCCGGTGCCGTAGAAGTCGAAGCGCAAGGTTGCGATGCCGGAGCGCGCGAGGCGTTCGGCCAGCACCTTGAAGAAGCGGTGCGTGCGCATGCCTTCCTGCCCGAAAGGCGGACAGATGAGCACCGCGGTGTTTCCGGGCAGAGCTTCCTCGGCGGCGTGGAACAGGCCGAAGATCTGCCGCGATGCGGGGCCGAAAAGGAATGGATAGGGGGTCATGCAAAGCTCTCCGTTGCCCCGCGCGGCACGCTGGCGCGGGTGTGGGTCTGCCGCCACTCGGCGATCGATCCCACGCTGTCCATGCGCGAAGGCGCGGGCTGCAGCACAAGCCACAGGATTCGGCCGGCGACCGGCACCTCGACGCTGCGGCAGTCCGCGTCCACACCCACTTCAAAGCGCTCCGGAGGCACGATCAGCCCCAGCCCGATGGCTTTGAGGCAGGCTTCCTTGCGCGTCCAGCAGGTGAGAAAGGCCTGGTCGCGCTCGTTGGCGGGCAGGGCGCGCAGCGCTTCGTTCTCCAGCCGCGTGAAATGCGTGGCGGCAAGTGCCAATGCGTCGGGCACGGGGCGAAGCTGCTCCACGTCCACGCCCAGCGGGCCGCGCTCGCCGATGGCGATCAGGCCCAGCCCCTGGCTGTGGCTCAGCGAGAAATGAACACGCGGCCAGCCCAGCAGCGAAGGCTTGCCGAAGGCGCTGTGCGTGAAGCGCAGCGCATCGGCGCGCGCGCCGGTCTGCTCGGCCAGCGCGTAGCGCAGCGCGGCGTGCGCCGCCACGTACCGTTGCCGCTCCTGGGGAAAGCGGAACTGTCCGGCGCGTGTGCGTTCCTCCTTGGAGAGGATCAGCGCGGCGCCGGGACCGGCGCAGTCATCCAGGTCGAAATACCGGCAGAGCGGTGCGTCGACAGAAGAAAGGGCGAAGGCCGCGTGTCCCATGATCGTTACTCCTTGCGCAGCCAGCCGCCGAAGGTGCGGCTCAGCAGGCCCTCGCCGCGCGCACCGGCCTTGAGGTTGCCCATGGCCAGCGGCGCGAGCTCCGAGAGATCGGCGCTGTCATGCGCTTCGCGGGCGGAGGCGGCAATCTGGCCGAGGTTCTCGAACAGGTAGCGGCGCGACTGCACGCGATAGCCCAGCGTCTGCTCGGTCTGCTGCAGCGCCCGCAGCACGAGCAGCGAATCTCCGCCGAGGTCGAAGAAGTTGTCGGTCGGGCGGATGTCGTTGACGTCGATGCCGATTACCGAGGCCCAGATCTGCGCGAGGCGGGCGTGCTCGGGGTTCAGGAGCGTCTCGTCCGCCTTCGGGGCCACGGCCGTGCCGTTGACCGGTGCCGCGGCCGTGGCCTTGAGCGGATCGACCGCCGCGAGCTTGCGCAGGTACACGGCGCTGGCCGAGCCTTCTTCGGTGGAGAGTTCGGCCAGCGTGGCTTCGGGATGCTCGGCGGCCCGTTGCAGCAACTCCAGGTAGCGGTCGCGCAGGTGCGCGCCGGTTTCGCGCAGGTAGATGTCGGCGTTGTAGTTCAGCGCGCCCTCCAGCCCGTGCGGCTTGTCCATCAGCCACATGCCGATGTCGTCGGTGGCGCCGTGCTGCATCAGGTGCAGCTGGCGGGTTTGCAGGCTGCCCAGGCGCCGTGCGCGGTCGCGCGCGTCCTGGAACGAGAACATCGTCTGGTAAGGGCCGACCGCGCGGATGCGGGCGCCCAGGGCGGGCTCCGCCATGAGCCGCTCGAACGGCACCTGCTGGTAGTTCATGATCGACAGCAGCTCACGCTTCACGTAGCGCATGAACTCGGCGAGCGGCTGGTCCAGCTTGACCTGCAGCGACACCGGCAGCACGTTGTTGAAGAAGCCCATCACGTCTTCGGTTTCGGGCTGCTGGCGGCCGCGCACCGGGTTGGCGATGACGATCGACTCCGAGCCGATGACCCGGCTCATGGTGAGCGCATAGATGCCGAAGGTCAGCATGCTCAGCGTCACGTCCATGTCGCGGGCCACCTTGCGCAACTGCTGCGTGGTCGCAAGGTCGACACGGATCCACTGCGCGCCGCCCTGGCCGCTCTTGCCCGAGCGCCGCGGCATGTCGGTGTTGGGCACGCGCGGCATCGGCGCGTCGGCGAAGCGCTTCAGCCAGAAGTCCAGCTGCTCCTGGAAGCCGGGCTCGTTCATCCAGTTGGCCTGCCATTCGGCATAGTCGCCGTGCGTGGTGGCAAGCGCGGGCAGGCCGTGCGGGCGACCGCGTTCCGCCGCGTCGTAGATGGCGGAGAGCTCACGCTGGAGCAGGTCGAATGACCAGCCGTCCCAGATCAGGTGGTGCGGCACGAACACGAACACATGCTCATGCGCATCGAGCTGGAACACCGCCGCATGCATCATGGGCGCGCGGTGAATGTCGATCGGCCGGTCGGCAAGTTCCTGCATGCGATCGGCCAGCTCGGCTTCGCGCTGGTCGGCCGGCAGGTTGCGCAGGTCGATGAAAGGCAGCTCGAAGTCCACCGCCTCCGACATCGCCTGCACCGGCTGCCCGGTGTGCGGGTCGGTCGCCATGCGGGTGCGCAGGGCGGGCTGGCGGCGAATGATTTCCCTGAACGCGGCCTCGAAGCGCTGCATATCGAAGTTGCCGGTCAGGCGCTGGGCGGCGGGCGCGTTGTAGACCGAGCGGCCGGGATGCAGGTCCTCCATGAACCGGATGCGTTCCTGCGACGGCGTCAGCGGCGCCGTCTTGCGATTGATGCGGCAGGGCAGCGGCGCCTGTGCCCGGGAGCCCGCGCTTTGCAGGCCTTCGACCACGGCGGCCAGCTTTTCGGCCGTGGGCGCCTCGAACAGCGAGCGCAGCGGCAGCGTGATCTTGAACTCGCGGCTCAGCAGCGTGGTAAGGCGCGAAGCCAGCAGCGAATGGCCGCCCATGGCGAAGAAGTCGTCCCGCATGTCGAGGCCGGGCAGGCTCAGCACCTTTTCCATGGTTTCGAGCACCTTGCGTTCGCAATCGGTGCGGGGGGCCGCGCCGCGCCGCGCCTCGTCGCGCGAGACGGCCTGCGGCGGCGGCAGCGAAACCCGGTCGACCTTGCCGTTGGGCAGCGTGGGCAGCGTCTTCAGCGCCACCACGTGCTGCGGCAGCATGAAGGCGGGCAGGTGCTCGCGCAGGTGCGCCATCAGCACGTCCTGGTCGAACTCGACACCGGGCGTGAGCGCAAGGTAGGCCACCAGGCGCACGTCGCCCGGGCTGTCTTCGCGCGCCACGACCACGCAGCGCGAAACGCCGGTCACCTCGCGGCAGCGCGCCTCGATCTCGCCCGGCTCGATGCGGTAGCCGCGCACCTTGAGCTGGAAGTCCAGCCGCCCCAGATGCTGGATCAGCCCGTCGTTGCGCCAGCGGCCGCGGTCGCCGGTGCGGTACAGCCGCTTGGCCGTTCCGAAGATGCGGGCGATGACGAAGCGCTCGGCCGTGAGCTCGGGCCGGTCGATGTAGCCTTGCGACAGCCCGTCGCCGGCAATGCAGATTTCTCCCGGCACGCCGATGGGGCAGGGCTGCAGGTCGGCGTCGAGAATCCAGATCTCGGTGTTGTCCACCGGGTGGCCGATGGACACGCCGCGCGATGCCACGGCCTTGGGGTCGACCAGCCATGCGGTCGAATACACCGTGGTTTCGGTCGGACCGTAGCCGTTCCAGAGCTCCGAAAGACGCTCGCACAGCGCAAGCGCAAAGCTCGGGCGCAGCGGCTCGCCGCCGATCCAGCCGCGAAAGCCCGGTGCGCCCGGCCATTGGGCGTCGAGCAGCAGCTGCCACATGCCGGGCGTGGCCTGCAGGAAATTGATCTGCTCTTCCTGGAGCAGCGTGCTCAGGCGCACGCCGTCCATGGCCAGCTCGCGCTGCACCATCACGATCTCGGCGCCCACGGCCAGCGGCAGCAGCAGGTCGGGCACCGCCATGTCGAACGACAGCGTGGTCACCGCGGCAATGCGGTCGCTGGCGTTCATGCCGGACTTCCTCTGCATCCACTGCAGCAGGTTGGCCACCGATGCGTGCCGCGCGGAGACGCCCTTGGGCAGGCCGGTGGAGCCGGAGGTGTAGATCACATAGGCAGGGTCGTCCGGGCCGGCGTCGTCGTCGCTCGCGGGCAGGGGATCGCCGGAGGCCTGTTGCCAGGCGCTGTCGCGGTCGATCTCGAACACCTGTTCGCCCGCGCCCTCGCGCCAGCTGCGCGGCGCCGCGGCAATGTCCGAGGAGGTCAGCAGCAGGCTGAGGCCGGCATCCTTGGCGTAGTGGTCGAGCCGCGCCTGCGGAAAGGCGGGGTCGAGCGGCACGTAGGCGGCGCCCGCCTTCAGCACCGCGACCATTGCAAGCACCATCTCGAGGCTGCGCTCCAGGCACAGGCCCACATGGTGGCCGCGCCGCACGCCGCGCTCGCGCAATGCACGCGCGAGCCGGTTGGACTGCGCGTCGAGTTCGGCATAGGTGAAGATTCGCGCGCCGTCGCGCACGGCAGGGCGGTCAGGCTGCAGAGGCACGCGGGCCAGGAAACGTGCGAGCGCATGCGGCGCGCCTTCCAGCGGGGTGGGCGGTGGCTGCAACGCGATGAGCTCTTGCGCGCCTTCAGGCGAAAGCACCTCGAGCCGGCCGACGGTTTCGCCCGGATTGCGCGCGGCCGAGCGGAGCACGCACTCGAACATGTCGAGCCAGCGCTGCACGCTGGCCTCGTCGAACAGGTCGGCGTTGTATTGCGCCTCCATCTGCAGCCCGCCGTCGAGCGGGCGCAAGTTCAGGAAGAGCTCGAAGTTCTCGTACTGGCGGGGGATGGTGTCCTGCGTGACGTCCAGGCCGGTGAAGGCCTGCGTGCTGCTGGCCACGTCGGGGTCGACGTTGAACACCACGCTCACCAGCGGCAGGCGGCTCGGGTCGCGCTGCAGCGCAAGCTTGCCCAGCAGTGCGCCGTAGGTGAGCGCCTGGTGGTCGAAGGCATCGAGCACGGCGGTGCTGCATTCGCCCAGCAATGCGTCGAAGCGCATCTGGCCGTGCGCGGCAAGGCGCAGCGGCAGCAGGTTGACGCAGTGGCCCACCAGGTCGGGCATGTCGCGCGCGATCTGGCCCGACGCCGGAATGCCGACCACGATGTCGTCCTGCCCGGTAAGGCGGTGCAACGTGGAGACAAAGCCGGTGAGCAGGCCCGCGAACAGGCTGGCGCCGGTCTTAGCGCTCATCGAGCGCAGCGTGGTCACCAGGCGGCGGTCGAGCAGCCGCTCGGCGCGGCGCGAGCTGAAGGTGCGCGTGGCGGGGCGCAGGTGGTCGAGCGGCAGCTCGATCACGGGCAGGGTTCCGCCGGGAAAGCGCTCCAGCCAGTAGTCCACATGCACCTGCATGTCGGGATGCGCGGCTTCGGCGGCTTCTTCCGCGGCAAAGGCCGCATAGGTCGGCGCCGGCTTGAGCCGCAGGCCGTTGCCGGTTTGCTCTGCATACAGATGGCCGAGCTGCTCGGTAATGACCACCCACGACCAGCCGTCGCAGACCACGTGGTGCGCCGACATGACGAGTTCATGCTCGGCATCGCCAAGCCGGTACAGCACGGCGCGGAACAGCGGGCCTTGCTCCAGCGAGAAAGGCGTGCACACCGCGGTGTCGTGCGCCGTCTTCAGCGCCTGTGCCCGGGCTTCGGGCGAGAGGCCGCTCAGGTCCTTTTGCTCCATTGGGTCTTCGGGCGGCTGGCCGACCAGCATGCAGGTGCCGTCGGGCGAGACCGTGGCGCGCAGCGACTGGTGGCGCGCGACGAGGCGTGCCACGGCACGCGCCATGGCATCGCGGTCGAGCGGCCCGCGAAAGCGCAGCAGCACCGATTCGTTGTACGAGAGCGAGGCTTCGGTGCTCATCGTTGCGCCGAGCCAGACTTCGCGCTGCGATTCAGTCGTCGGAATGACGCATTCGATAAGGCCCGCGGCGGCGGGGGGGCGAAGAACGGCGTTCATGCTGTGGCCTTTCCATTGATCAGATGGCTGGGGGAAGAGGTGGTGTCGGGCACGTACCAGAAGGGCTGGCCATCGATGTCGCGAGCGAGAACGGAGCCGTCTTCTTCCTCGGCCTTGCGGTAGTCGAAGCCGGTGATGACCGTTGCGCGGCGCGGCAGGAATCCGGATTCCTGCATCTCGGCCACGGATTCCTTGAATGCGCGCTGTATGGTCTCGATGTCCTCGGCGCTGTGCGCGCTCGTGAGGAAGCACGGGAAGTTGTCCAGGATGTGCACGCCGCGGCTGCGCATCATTGCGAACAGCAGGTCCTGCAGCGGGTGGTCTTCGAGCCAGCTCACGCGCCAGAGCGAAGCGAAGTGCCTGATGGCGATGGGCGCGCCCACCTCGGCGCACCACGCAGTGAGCTCCTCGGCCATCGTGCCCGTGCTGGTGCTGAGGCCGATCTGCAGCGCGGGGCCAGCCTCTTTCAGATAGGTGAGCGATGCCTTGGCCGCGGCCAGCGCGAGCGGGTGCCGCACGAAGGTGCCGGCAAAGTAGGTCACGCCCACGCCGGGAATGGAGTCGTCGCCGTACTGCCAGGCGCCGCCGTCGAGCGCGTCCATGAACTCGCGCTTGCCGGCAATCACGCCGACCGGGAAGCCGCCGCCGATCACCTTGCCGTAGGTGGCAAGGTCGGCGCGTATGCCGAACAGTTCCTGCGCGCCGCCCAGCCCGACGCGAAAGCCCGTGATGACCTCGTCGAAGATCAGGCAGCTGCCGCTCTGCGCGGTGATGGCACGCACTTCTTCCAGGAACTCGCGCGGCTGGAAGTCGGGGCGGCGGCTTTGCACCGGCTCGGCCAGCACGGCGGCGAGGTCTTCGGCGTTCTCGCGGATGAAGGCCAGCGCCTCGGGCGTGCCGTAGTCCAGCACGCGGATGTCGCCGAACATGCCGCTCATCACACCGGGCGCGGCCGAGAGGCCCTTGCCGCCCTTGCCGGCGCGAACCAGCACTTCGTCGAAGGTGCCGTGGTAGGAGCCGGTGAACACCACCACGGTGCTGCGCCCGGTGACCGTGCGCGCGATGCGCAGCGCCGCCATGACCGCTTCGGAGCCGGTGTTGCACAGCGCCGCGCGGTCGCTGCCCGTGAGCTCGCAGATGAGCGCCGTGACTTCGGCGGCCAGCGGATGCTGCGGGCCGATCTCATAGCCCTCGTCGAGCTGCCGGCGCACGGCTTCCTGCACGAAGTCGGGCTGCCAGCCGAACATGTTCATGCCGAAGCCGTTGAGCGCATCGACGTATTCGTTGCCGTCCAGGTCCCAGAGCTTCGACCCCTTGGAGCGCTCGATGACGATCTGGTAGGTGATCTCCTTGGTGATCGGGCGAAAGCCGTTGACCACGCGCGGGTCGGCCATGTGGGGGCGGTTGGCTTCGGTGAACTGCTTGCTCTTTTGCGTGCGCGCCACGTAGCGGCGCATGAAGGCCGCAAGCCGCGCCTTTTGCCGGCCGCTCGGCTCGGCGGTGCGCTGCGTGTGGATGCGTGCGATGGCGCCGAAAGCCTTCGTCACGTCGTAGCGCACCGGCTCCTTGGCTGCGGCGGGTTCGTCGGCATTGGGCAGCGCGGGCGAGGCCGGCATTGCCTGTGCCACGGTTGCCTGCATGGCGGGCTGGGCCGCCTGTTGCACCGTCTGGGTAGCTGCTTCCTGGGACAGATCCGCCCCGGCGCCCGACAGCAGCGCGAGCTGCTGCCGCATCAATTCCATTTGCTGCGTAACCAGTTGTACAAGCGGTGTGGCGCCGATTCCGCTGGCTTGCAGCGGCGTGAAAAGGGGCGACGGATGCACGGCGGCCGGCACAGTGATTGCCGTTGCCGCAGGGGCAAAAACGGTTGCGCTCACCGGAGCCGCTACCGGAGCAGCCGCTACTGCAGCTACGGGTTCGGCCGGCAGGCTTTCCCGCAGGAATGCGCCGAGCGCGTCGAGGCTGCGGTAGTTCTCCATGAGCTGGCGGAAGCTCAGGTTCACCTTGAAGCGCTTCTTGATCTGCGTGGCGACCTGGGTCAGCGTGAGCGAGTCCAGCCCGAGTTCGCTGAAGGCGGCGTTCCCTTCCGCCTGGGCCATGTCGATGCCGGAGATGTCTTCGAACAAGGACCGCAGCCGCGCGTCCAGCGAGGCCTCCGACGAAGCGGATGCGGAAGAAACAGGTAGCGGGGGCGCTGCAGCAACTGTCACGGTCTTCTCCAAAACGGGGGGTGGTACGAAAAGGGCGGGCACGGGCGGCGCGGCTTCCGGCAAGGTGGCCGGCTTTGCCGCGGGGGCCGCGATGTCGACCCAGAAACGCTTGCGCTCGAACGGATAGGTGGGCAGGCGAACCCGCTGGGCGCCGGTGCGCACCGCGAGCCGCGACAACTCGACATCGGCGCCGCATGTCCAGAGGCGCGCCAGCGCCAGGCGCAGGGTGCGGGCCTCGTCGGCCGCGTCGCCGTGCAGCAGCGGCATCACTTCGCCGGCGCCGTGCTGGCGCACCAGCGTGGTCAGTGCGTTGCGCGGGCCGACCTCGACGAAGAGCGGCCGCGTCGTGTGTTCCATGACGTTGCGCACGGCCGGTGAAAAGTGAACGGTGCCGCGCAGGTGGCGGGCCCAGTAGCTGGCACTGGTGGCCTCGGCGTCTTCGAGCAGCCGGCCGGTGAGCGTCGAATAGATCGGAATCGTCGGCGGATGCAGTGCCACTTCACTGACCAGCGCTTCGAAGGGCTCGACTGCGCCGTCCATCATTGCGCTGTGGAATGCGTGCGATGTCTGCAGCGGGCGGCTCGGAATGTCTTCTTCCTGCAGCGAGGCCTGCAGCGCCGCAATGGCCTCGAAGGGGCCGGCGGCCACGCAGGCGGTCGGGCCGTTGTCCGCGGCAAGAGATAGCGAATCGCCGAGCCTGGCCGTGAGCTGTTCGGCACCCAGGCGCACCGACAGCATTGCCCCCGCGGGTTGGGCTTGCATGAGCGCGCCGCGGCGGGCGACGAGCCGTGCGGCGTCTTCGAGCCGCATGACGCCCGCGAGCACCGCAGCCACGAACTCGCCCACGCTGTGGCCGATCAGCGCATGCGGCCGCGCACCCAGCGAGAGCAGCCTGCGTGCCAGCGCGTATTCGAGCGCAAACATGGCAGGCTGCGTCACGGCGGTGGGCGACAGCGCATCGGCTTCGCCTTCGAACATGCGCTCGCGCAAATCGAAGTCGAGCGCGCTGCCGAAGGCTTTCACGCAAGCATCGAAGGCGGCCGCGAAGACGGGATCGTTCGCATGCAGGTTCTTGCCCATGCCGGCGTACTGCGCGCCCTGGCCGGGAAACATCAGCACCAGCTGCGGCGCGCGCGAATCGATGTGGCCGCTGACGCGCCATGCACCGTCGCTGCCACGCAGCGCGGCAACGGCTTCGGCCGCATCGCTGGCCACCACGGCGCGGCGGAAGGCGTGTGCCTTGCGACCGACGCCCAGCGTATAGGCCACATCGGCCAGCGCCAGCCCGGGCGTTGCATCGAGATGCGCCGCCAGCTGCTCCGCGGCCATTGCGAGTGCGGCCTCCGAGCGGGCTGAAAGCGGCAGCACCTGCGGGCCGACCGCGATTGGCGAAGCGGGGCGCGGGGGCGCCTCTTCGACGATGACATGCGCGTTGGTGCCGCCTACGCCGAAGGAGCTGACGCCCGCGCGGCGCGGCTCCGCGGCACGCGGCCACGGCTGAAGGCTTGGCGTCACGTAGAAGGGCGTGCGCGAGAAGTCGATGGACGGGTTCGGCGCGGTGAAGTGCGCTGTCGGCGGAATCACTTCGTGGTGCAGCGAAAGCGCCGCCTTGATGAGCCCGGCCGCGCCCGCGGCCGTGACCATATGGCCCACGTTGCTCTTGAGCGAACCGAGCGCGCAGAAGCCCAGCGCATCGGTGTGTTCGCCATAGGCACAGGTCAGTGCCTCGACTTCGATCGGGTCGCCCATCGGCGTGGCGGTGCCGTGCGCCTCCACGTAGGAGATGCTGCGCGCCTCCACATCGGCCGCCGCCAGCGCGGCGCGGATCACGGCGGCCTGGCCGTCCACGCTGGGCGCGGTAAAGCTCGCCTTCGCACCGCCGTCGTTGTTGACCGCGGCGCTGCGCAGCACCGCGTAGATGGTGTCGCCGTCGGCCTGTGCGTCGGCCAGGCGCTTCAGCAGCACCACCGCGGCGCCATCGCTGAACACGGTGCCCTGGGCCTGCGCATCGAAGCTGCGCGTGCGGCCGTCGGGCGAGAGCATCGAGCCCTCCTGGTAGAGGTAGCCGCTGCGCGTGGGGCAGGTAACGGACGCGCCGCCCGCCAGCGCCATGTAGCACTGGCCCGTGCGCAGCGCATGAAAGGCATGCGCCACGGCCACCAGCGATGTCGAGCAGGCGGTGTGCACGCTCACCGCGGGGCCGGTGAGGTTGAGCCGGTTGGCCACTCGCGTGGTGATGTAGTCCTTCTCGTTGGCCAGCATCACCTGGAACTCGCCCACCGCCTCGATGAGGTCGGGCCGCGTGCTGACGTGGCGCTGGAAGTAGCTGGCGTTGTACATGCCGGCATACACGCCCACGGGGCCGGGGGCGGCGTCGGGCACATAGCCGGCTCGCTCCAGGCACTCCCAGCAGATCTCGAGGAACACGCGCTGCTGCGGGTCCATCAGTGCCGCTTCCTTCGGGCCGATGCCGAAGAAGGCGGCGTCGAAGTTCTCGATGCCTTCGATCACGCCGCGGGCGCGCACATAGGCTGGGTCGGCGCGCAAGGCCTCGGACACGCCGGCGTCGAGCGTCTCGTCGTCGAAGAAGCTGATGGTGTCGCGGCCGGCAACCAGGTTGTCCCAGAACTGCTCGACATCCGCGGCGCCCGGAAAGCGGCCCGCGGTGGCGACCAGCGCCACGGCATCTTGCAAGTCGGTGCCTGCCTGAGCGTGGGGTGCGCGTGGGCGATCGATGGCTGTGGGCGCGGCATCACCTGCGGGCGCCAGCTGAGCCGCCATTGCGGCCGGCGTCGGATAGCGGAAGAAGAGATTGGTCGAAAGCGGCTGTGCGCTGTCCCGCTGCAGATCGGCCAGCACCTGCAGCACGCGCATCGAATCGCCGCCGAGGTCAAAGAAGTTGTCGTTGCGGCCGACCTTGGCGATGCGCAGCGCGCGCGCAAAGGCTTCGCACACGCGCTGCTCGGTGGCGTTGCGCGCTTCCTCGAACGGCTGTGCAAGATCCGGCCGCTCGCCGGCCGGTTCAGGCAGGGCCTTGCGGTCGAGCTTGCCGTTGGCGGTAACCGGCAGCTGATCGAGCCAGACCTGTGCGGAGGGCAGCAAGGCCGCGGGCAGGCGGGCCGCGAGGTGCGCGCGCAGCTCCTCCCACGAGAGCTTTTCCTGCGAACGCGCGACAAGGTAGGCGACAAGGCTCAGTTGCCCGTCGGCATCGGGCCGCGCGACGACGGCGCAGCTCTTCACCGCCGGATGGGCGAGGATGGCCGCTTCCACCTCGCCGGTTTCGATGCGGTGGCCGTGGATCTTGACCTGCCCGTCGCGCCGGCCGATGAACTCGAGGGTGCCGTCGGGCAGCCAGCGCGCAAGGTCGCCCGTGCGGTAGAGGCGCTCGCCCGGCGCGCCGAAGGGGTCGGGCACGAAGCGTTCTTCGGTCAGCGCGGGTTGCCCCAGATAGCCGCGCGCCAGTCCGTGTCCGCCAATGCAGAGCTCGCCCACCAGGCCCGTGGGAAGCAGGGCCATCGTGGGGCTCAGCACGCGCAGCACCGTGTCGTTGATGGGCCGCCCGAGCGGCACCGAGCGCAGGTCGGCGGGCAGCGCGGCAGGAATGCGGTAGGTGGCCGCGAAGGTGGTGCATTCGGTGGGGCCGTAGCCGTTGCTCAACGCGATCTGCGGAAGCGCGGCCAACGCGCGCCGCACATGCGGCACCGAAAGAGCTTCGCCGCCGGTAAGCAGGTGCCGCAGGCCGGAGAGGTGCGCCGGGTTGTCGTCGATCACCGCGTTGAACAGCGCCGCCGTCAGCCAGGCGGTGTGCACGTTGTGGCGTGCAATGGTGCGGGCGAGGCCGGCGCCCGTGGGTACGCGCTCGTCGTGAATGACGCAGCAGCCGCCATTGAGCAGCGGGCCCCAGACTTCGAGCGTGGAGGCATCGAAGCCGAGCGGCGCGGCATGCAGCATCGCGCGGCCGGGAGCCAGCTCGACATAGCCCGCATCGATCACCAGGCGAAGGATTGCGCGATGGCAGATCTCGATGCCCTTGGGCGTGCCGGTCGAGCCAGAGGTGTACATGACGTACGCCACCGATTCGCCGTCGATGGCGGGGGCTTCCCACGACGCAGGCGCACTGCCTTCACCGCCGTCAGGCACTTCTGCCGACTCGTCGAGCACCAGCACGGCCATCGACTCGGGCGCGAGATGGCGATGCGCGGGCGCGGCGATTGTGAGCCGCGCGTTCGCCTCGCCCAGCATGTAGGCAATCCGCTCGGCCGGAAAGTCCGTCGGCACCGGCACATAGGCGGCGCCCGCCTTGAGAACACCCAGTTGGGCCACCACCGCCGCCATCGAACGATCGAGCAGTAGCCCGACGGCGTCGCCTGCGTGCACACCCGTTTGCTGCAGGCGTTGGGCGAGCCGGCCGGAGCGGCGCTCGAGCTCGCTGTAGCTCATCTGCGTATCGCCTTCGGCAAGGGCCGGCGCATCTGGCGTGGCGGCGGCCTGGCGGCTGAACATTTGCGCCACATTGAGTTGGCGGTTCAGCGTGGCAGGCGGCGTGTTCCATGCGATGAGCTGTTGCTCGCGGTCAGCCGCGGGCAGGGTGCGGATGTCGCCCAGCGGTGCGTCGGGGCGGCAGAGCAGGTCGACGGCCGTGTCGGCGATTGCGGCCAGCAATTGCTCGATGGATGCGGCGTCCAGAAGACCTGCTGCGGCGTCGGCGCGAAGGCGCGGCGCGTCGGATGCGGCGTTCAGCCAGAGGTGAAGGGGTGCCTGGAGCGTGGGGGCGACGGTCTCGGCGCGGAGCCAGAGAAAGCTGGGCGAGGACTCGGGCGTGTCTGTGCCGGGTGCTTCAGCGGCCTGGCGCCGCTTCTGGTCGAGCGTGGCGAGCCATGCGCCCGCCGGCTGCGCGGGATCGAGGGTTTCGGCAAGCGCGGTGTGCCGTGCGGCTGCTTGCGATCCGTGCGCCGAGGCTTCGTGCAGGACCGTTTGTTGCGCGCCGAGCCAGCGGGCCTGCAACAGGAGCCAGGCTGCTGCAAACGGGGTGTCCGGCAATTGACCGGCGGCTGCAGTCCATTGGCTCCAATGCCGCACATTTTTCGGTGCAAGTGCCATTGAACCGCCAATTCGTTCTGCCGTTGCCGAGCTGGGCAGCGAAACGAACAGGTCGCCCAGTGAGAGCGGGGGGACTTCGAATTGCGCCGAAAATACCGAATGAAATTTCATGGAAAAGCTCGAATGAGTAATATCTGCTAATACATTGAATACGGAAAAATTGCATTAAGTAAGAATAAAAGGAGGTAGTACGTTTGGTCATATTTCGGAGGCAATCCTAGGGTGTTTGACGCAAACGGTGGGAGCAAATGTTGGTCAAGTTACACTCCGGAATCATTTGTTACATAGACGTACTACCTGATATCGCCCAAACAGGGTAGCTAATCACTCGATTCAAGTAGGTAACTCGCTATCGAGGGTGCGCTGTGGTTCCCGGTCTGCGTGAAAACAGTGGCCGTGATCTGCTCACGGGGGAACCAATGTAAAAATTCCGTGGCCTTGGCGCATGAGCGATGTGCCCCCTTTCAGGGGAGACAATCGCCCCGTTTCCCTCGGGCGGACCCATGACAAAGCGCCTGCATGGCGCGGCGGGCTGCGGTCAAAAGAGGGAGAGGGGATACTGGCGTTGCACCGGGGGCCAAGTGATTACAGTTCGGCCTTGATCGCAGCGGCGCTGCCCCGAATCGGTGCCTGCAAGTGGCGCGAACGCGACGCGAAAATATCGAGAACTAAGGATGTATGGATAAACAGGGTAAACGGCCCCTGTTATTAATCATCCGAGCTTGTAACCAAGTTAAAAAATCCCGTCATGGAATCCGAGTTCATGTAATTCTTGAGCAATAACTTGTCTCAAGATTGTCGCAACTTTTGAAGGATTCCAAATGTTCCGGGACATCTTATTGCCAAATGCAAAATTGAAGCAATCCGGGGTCTACTACGAGTCTGGATTGGAGCGAAAAACCGAAGCCATTACCGCCAACGCCACTTATTTTGGCAATCCGCAGTGGGCCCAGGAGTACCTCGATTTTTGCCATCGAGATGCGCATTTCAGGAGCCGATGGCTCGCGGCGGCCGGCGACTGGACGGACAAGGTTGTCATCGACCTGGGCTGCGGACCCGGGAACATCTTTGCCACCGTGGGCGGAAAGCCGCGGCTTCTCGTGGGCGTCGATGTCGCCCCCGGCTCGCTGGAACTGGCGGCAAAACTGGGCTATACGGCGGTGCTGGCCGATGCGGCCTACACGCCTTTTCGCTCGCACGTGGCGGACATCGTCGCCATCAATGCGTCGCTGCACCATTGCGACGACATGGCTGCGGTGCTGCGCGAGGGCGCCCGGCTCGTCAAGCCGCACGGCCTTTTGGTGACCGACCACGATCCGCAGCTTACCGCGTGGGACTACAAGGGCATCGCCAAGCTCATGTGGGATGCGCGGCTGTGGGTTTACCGGGCCATCCGGCATGGCTTTCACAAAACCGGCAGCCAGCAGTCGTGGGGCCTAAGGACCGAAGTCCATCACCAGCCCGGTGACGGCGTCACGAAGGAGTTCTTCAAGTCGACACTGGAGCCGCTCGGCTTCGATGTGCACGTTTATCCGCACAACCACCAGATCGGCGCCGAAGCGCTGAGCGGCGTTGTGGGGCCCGCGCAATGGAAGTACCGTCTGGGCAATGTGCTGTCCGGCCGGCGCCCGTCCGCACCTACCAGCGCGTTGTCATTGATGTGCGTAGCCAAGCGCCGCGGCGATGCGCCAAACATGGCGGCGGAATAAAGCCGTTTTCACAACAACAAAGAGGAGACCGACCCATGCTTTCAACCCTGATGCCGCTGACACCGAGCGACTACGAGCGCAAATTTTTGGCCAACCAGGACGAGAACCTTTTCATGGGTTCGTTCGAGAGTTTTGCCGCCGCCGAAGCAGGCGCACCTCCTTCGAAGGCGGTGGGCTACGACAACGCCGAAGCGGCCTGGGAAATCTACAGCCACCAGATTTATTTCTACGACTATCCGGGTCTTTTCTGGCTCTCCAGGTCCATCGACGCGGGCATGTCGCGCGTGTTCGACCTGGGCGGGCACGTGGGCATCAAGTACTACGCGTTTCGCCGCGTGATGCCTTACCCCGACAACCTGCGCTGGACCGTTTGCGATGTTCCGGGTGTGGTGCAAACTGGGCGCGAGCTGGCCGTGCGGCGCGAGGCGACCGCGCAGTTGAGCTTTACCACCAACTACGAAGATGCGAGCGGCTGCGACGTGCTGTATGCATCGGGCAGCCTGCAGTACTTGCCCGTACAGATCTCCAAGATCATTGCGTCGCTTGCAGTGAAGCCCAAGCGCATCGTGCTGAACACGACCGCCGTTCACCCCGAGCGCACCATCTACACGCTCAACAGCATCGGCTTTGCGGTGTGCCCCTACCGCATCCAGCACGACGAGGAGTTGTGGGCCGAGTTGAGAAACGCCGGATACAAGCGGCGCGATGCCTGGCGCAATGAAGGCAAGCCCATCGAAGTGCCGTTTGTCGAGGGCGGGGACAAACCGTATTACGCGGGGTGCTGCTTCGACCTTGCCGGGTAGGGGCGGGAGAGGGCTATTCGCTAGCGCTCTCGCCGTTGTCAGCGTGTGTAGCGCGCGAGCTCGTGCTTGGCGATCGCGTTGCGGTGCACTTCATCCGGGCCATCGGCCATGCGCAGGTGGCGGGCGTAGGCCCAGAAGTTCACCAGCAGCGTGTCCTGGCTCAAGCCCATGGCACCGAAGGCCTGCATCGCGTCGTCGATCACCTGGATGCAGTTGTTGGGCGCAATCACCTTGATCATCGCGATCTCCTGCGCTGCCACCTTGTTGCCCACCGTGTCCATGCGCCAGGCTGCGTGCAGCACCATCCAGCGCGTCTGGTCGATCAGCATGCGGCTCTTGGCAATGCGTTCGCGCCACACGCCCTGTTCGGAAAGCGGCTTGCCGAAGGCCACGCGCGACACCACGCGTTCGCACATCATCTCCAGCGCCGACTCGGCCATGCCGATCATGCGCATGCAGTGGTGAATGCGTCCCGGCCCGAGGCGACCCTGCGCAATTTCGAAGCCGCGGCCCTCGCC
The DNA here is from genome assembly GCF_037203865.1 of Variovorax sp. CCNWLW186. Taxonomy (NCBI): domain Bacteria; kingdom Pseudomonadati; phylum Pseudomonadota; class Betaproteobacteria; order Burkholderiales; family Comamonadaceae; genus Variovorax; species Variovorax sp. CCNWLW186. Next base: position 180,535 of record NZ_JBBCBO010000006.1, read on the forward strand.
CAGCAGAATGTTGTCGACCGGCACGCGCACGTTCTCGAACAGCACCTCCGGATGGCCGAACGGCGCATCGAAGTGATTGACCAGCGCCATGTCTCGCAGCACCGTGATGCCGGGCGTGTCGGCGGGCACGATGATCATCGACTGCTGCCGATGGCGATCGGCGTTGTCGGGATCCGTCTTGCCCATCAGTATGAACAGCTTGCAGCGCTCGTTCATTGCCCCAGTGATGTACCACTTGCGCCCGTTGATCACGTATTCGTTGCCCTCGCGCCGGATGCTGCACGCGATGTTGGTGGCATCCGAAGAGGCCACTGCCGGTTCGGTCATTGCAAAGGCGGAGCGGATCTGCCCGTCGAGCAGCGGCTGCAGCCAGCGCGCCTTCTGCTCGGCCGAACCATAACGCTCGATCACCTCGGTATTGCCGGTGTCCGGCGCACTGCAGTTGAACGCTTCCGCGCTCCAGTAGCGGCGCCCCATGATCTCGCACAGCGGTGCGTACTCCAGGTTCGTCAAACCCGCACCGTGCGCCGTCTCGGGCAGGAACAGGTTCCACAGGCCCGCCGCGTGGGCCTTTTCTTTCAGTTCTTCCAGCAGCGGCAAGCCGGTGTAGAAGCCGCCGTTCTTCTGCGCGTTGAGGTACGACTGATGCGCCTCTTCGGCCTGGCGCTTCTCGTTCGGGTAGATGTGCGCATCCATGAAGGCAAGCAGGCGCGTGCGCAGATCCTGGACCTTGGGCGTGTAGGCGAATTCCATGAGAGACGTCTTTCGAGGGGCGTTGGGAGTGCCTCGATGGTGCCCGGCTGCGGGCTGGGCGGCTGTCTCCTGCATGACGGGGCGTACGGGTCGGAGGAGCAGCGCGGAATGCGCTGCTTTCTCTCGAAGGGCCGCATGTTGCGCATGGCCCGGGCCTAGCGAATGCTTGCGATGCAGGTGGGATGAACTGCAGGGGTCTTGCACAGCACTGCTTGGCATGGGCGTGCTGTAAATGCGGCTGGCGAAGCGCCTCTTACTCGCGCGGAGTTTCAGCTATTTGCGCAGCGCTTGGAGCGGGTGAAGGGAATCGAACCCTCGTATGAAGCTTGGGAAGCTGCCGTTCTACCATTGAACTACACCCGCATCTGGCAACCCGTTGATTTCTACGAGTTATCAAGCTGAGTGCGTGATTCTACAGACGGAAGTTGGATACCCGGTCAACCGGTCCCTTCCTCACGAAATCGGGCATCTCCCATCTTTGCGAGTTCAGTGAAGCCGGCCTCCGTGATGCGAAGCACCGTGGCAGCGCGTGATGTGGCATAGCGAACCGTGGACTCCAGGGCCTGGATCTCAGCTTCGATCAGACCGGTAGCCAAAAGGACCGAGACGTGCCTGACGTCCTCCGGATTGGCGACACGAACCGGAAGCCGCGCATGCAGCAGCCGCATCAAGAACGAGAGGGGCATTCGAGTCTCCGAGTGCCGGCGCTTGTTCTTCGGTCTGCCAGGAAATGCCGGCCATTTCTGGTCGGCGGAATGTAGCTACAAGTGCAACTCGGTCGCCACTACTTGCTTATAAGTTAGAACCATTTCTGAGAAATATTTCACACTTACTGCTGGGCTGGCCTTCTTTGCCTTCGGTCTGAGTGCCATTTAACTTGAGTCGGATGACGATGCAGGCACCCGCCTGTAGTTCACCTCGACCGCAAGCGCTTCCTCCCCGCCCGGCGTGATGTTGAACATGCGAATGTCCAGGTGTTCCGCGCCAGGCTGCGACACCTCGGTGCGCCAGCCCCAGCGTTCCCCGCCCGTGCCGGTGCCGTAGCTGCCCAGCGCGCCGAAGCGCCCGTCCTCCACTCGGCCGGTGCTGAACATGATCGACGTGCCAGTGCCGAAGCTCTCGCCCCAGGCGCACTCGAAGGTGTCTTCATCGAGGTGGTAGCCCCAGAGCGCGACACCCTCGAAAGGCTCGCCGCTGCAACGGCCTTCGTACTCGTGCAGCAGGAACCGGCCGCGGCCGACGAGGCGGATGGTGCCGCGCTGTACCGATTCATCAGCCGGTTTGCCGGGCTCGAACCAGAGCCGGAAGCGGCCTTCCCAGTTGCCGGCCATCGCAGCCAGCCGGTGATGCATTCCGCCAGACGCGGCGGATCGTTCGAACGCTTCTTTGGTCATGAGGCCTCTCGTGAGCGGGGTGCTGCCGCGGGAGATGTCGGGTTCATGGCTCGGCATGGTGCGCCACCCGCGCAAACCCGACTTTTTTGCCCAACTAATGTAGACACCGTCACATTGCCTCAAAACAATCCGGCACCCTCAGGTTCAACAAAAAGCATTCGTTGAGGGGATCAAGAAATGCACCTGCTCTTCTTGCTGCGGCTCCAGCATGTGGAGTTGCCTGCCGAGATCGTGAGGCCCGAAGAAATCAAGCATGTTTCGGTTCTCAAGGCCACTGGCTTGGTAGAAGCGGAAATTGCACCGGCCATCGACCCATCCGGCAAGTTCAACATGGCGCGGACCGCCATCGTCACGGCAATCACCGAAGACGGCATCGCCGAGATCATGAAGTTGCGCACCGAACGGATGCGGCCCGCAACCACATGGCGGGCGGTCAGGCGCCGCCGAAAACAATGCATCCGATGCGGCGCTCCCCATCAGCCGAACGCTCCGGTTTGCAGCTGCTGCCCGGCACCTGAGTCGGAATCCGGCGCGCCGATCTGACTGACCGGAAGGCCGGAAGAGGGCCTGAAGAATGCCGAAGTAGCGAGAAACCGCGCTCGTCCGACACGGTGCGGCTTGCGCATCGCCGACGATCCGGCGATGTCAACGCTCCGGAGCATTGCCGTCACCGTCGTCGAAGTGGAAGAGGGCGCCTATCGCTGGCGCTTGGTCGAGCTTGGCGACGAGGAGCTGGGGCAAAGCTGGAGCGTGCTGCGACAGCAGCCGCGAGCGATGAAGACCTACAAGGCCGCGATGGCGGCGGGCCTGGTCGAGCTGCAGAAGATGATCGAAGACCTCGACCTGGGGCCTCGGGAGCAAGAAGAGCCCGGCCTGGCGAAACCAGCGAAGAAGAGCGGACCGGTGTTCGGGTTCGGCTTCGGGCTGCCGAAGCTCGGCTGAAGGGCAAAAGAAGCCGAGTCTTCAAACAGGGCCGTACAGCGCCCTGATGTGCCGGCCCGCATTGGCCGAGGCCGAATCGCCGTAGCCGTCACCCACCGCAGCGCACAGTTCGGCAATGCCGTGGGCGAACTCGATGTGCATCTGGTCGAGCCGTTCACCCGGCTTGATGATGCCGACCTCGGCCGCCAGCGCGGTGAAATTGGTCTCGGGGTCGCGGACCAGCTGCTCGGGCTCGGGCGTGTTTTCGAAATGCTGGCGCGCCACGTCGGCGGGTTGCCGATCGCCCACCACCCGCACCAGGCTGAGGCCCTGGTCGATCAAAAATTCATGATCGGCCCGCCCACCGGCCAGCCGCGTCCATTCGGCGGCGAACAGCGACGCCCATTCGAGGCGGGCATTTCTTGGGGCAAATTCAGGCATCTCGCTAAATCCAGCAAAGTACCTCTAAAGTATACATCTGCGTTCTTGGAATTTGTGAGCGAATTCACCCCTTGCAGCTGGCCGCCAGCCTCATCAACGCAGGAAAACGTGCTCCATGAACTGCCTGATGGGGTACTGGATCATGGTTTGCACCCCGGCCGGCAGTTCCAGCGGGCGCATCAGCATCTTGAGGGTGGCGCCGGCGCTCAGGTTGGTGCGCACGGTGCTGCTCAGGCGGGCGCTCAGCTGCTGGACAAAGGCGGTGTCGCCGGCGCGCTCGGGCGACCGGGTGCGCACCACGTGGCGAATGGCGCAGTCGGCGTCTTCGCTTTTCAGCTCCAGCGTGCGCCGGCCGATGGTGCCCAGCACGCGAAAGCGGCTGAGCCGCTCCTCATCGCGGTAGCGGCGAAAAAAGCGGTAGAAATGCTTGTAGTGGCTCACCTCGTCGGCCGCAATGCGGCTGGCCAGGTCGCGCAGCACCGGTTCGTCCGTGCTGCGCGCCATGGCGCGGTAGTAGGTGGCGGTGCCGGTTTCGACCACGCAGCGCGCTGTCATTTCGAGCCCGCGCGTGGGAGCAAGCAGCTCCACTTTGCAGTAGGTGGCGTATTCCTCGAGAAAGCCGCGGTAGGCGGCTTCCCAATCGAATTCCGGCCACACATGCGCCACATAGGCGCGCAAGGCCTTGCCGTGCTGCAGTTCCTCGGCCTCCCAGTGGTGGGTGAGCCAGTCGGTCACCTCGTTGTCGCCGCGAAAAAAATCGACCAGGTTCTGGGTGTACAGGTCAGAGCCGCTTTCAATGAAAGAGGCGGAAGCGACGAGGTAGAAAAGATTCTCATCCCGGCGAACTTCGTCGCGCGCAATGCGCGAAAACTCCAGATCCTCGATCTTCCAGTGTGGCGCCTCATGACCTGCCATGCATGCTCCTTGATTCACGTCGGGATGAAAACAGCCATTGGGACGAAGCCGAACGCATTTGGTTCTCCCCGGGCCCAGCCCATCGTAGCGGCGCTCCCCACGGCCAGCTGACTGCGGCCCCGGCAAGGCGCGGGGCGGTAGCCAAACCTATAATCGTTTGTTCAAGCAAATCAAGCAGTTAGGTCGGTTCGACGCAGTGGGTTCGACGAGAGGGTCGCCATCGCCAGGCCGCCCTCGACAGAAGACGAAATCCAAAGATGAGCCAGCCCACATTCACGGTCGCGGACATCCGCAAGACCTTTCTCGATTTCTTCGCCTCCAAGGGCCACACGGTGGTGGCCTCGAGTTCGCTGGTGCCGGGCAACGACCCGACGCTGATGTTCACGAACTCGGGCATGGTTCAGTTCAAGGACGTGTTCCTGGGCGAGGACAAACGGCCCTACGTGCGCGCCGCCTCGGTACAGGCGTGCCTGCGCGCCGGCGGCAAGCACAACGACCTGGAGAACGTGGGCTACACCGCGCGCCACCACACCTTCTTCGAAATGCTGGGCAACTGGAGCTTCGGCGACTACTTCAAGCGCGAATCGCTCAAGTGGGCCTTCGAGCTGCTGACCGAGGTGTACAAGCTGCCGGCCGAAAAGCTCTGGGCCACGGTCTACATCGAAGACGACGAGGCCTACGACATCTGGACGAAAGAAATCGGCCTGCCGCCGGAGCGCGTGGTGCGCATCGGCGACAACAAGGGCGGCCGCTACATGTCCGACAACTTCTGGATGATGGCCGACACGGGCCCCTGCGGCCCGTGCTCCGAGATCTTCTACGACCACGGCCCCGAGATCCCCGGCGGCCCGCCCGGCAGCCCCGATGAAGACGGTGACCGCTACATCGAGATCTGGAACAACGTGTTCATGCAGTTCGACATGCAGCCCGACGGCTCGGTCAAGAAGCTGCCGGCGCCCTGCGTCGACACGGGCATGGGCCTGGAGCGGCTCGCTGCCATCCTGCAGCACGTGCACAGCAATTACGAAATCGACATCTTCGACGCGCTCATCAAGGCCGCTGGCCGCGAGACCGGCACGCAAGACCTGTCGAACAACTCGCTGCGCGTGATTGCCGACCATATACGCGCCACTTCGTTCCTGGTGGCCGACGGCGTCATTCCGTCGAACGAAGGCCGCGGCTATGTGCAGCGCCGCATCGTGCGCCGCGCCATTCGCCATGGCTACAAGCTCGGCCAGAAGAAGCCGTTCTTCCACAAGCTGGTGCCTGACCTGGTCAAGCTGATGGGCGACGCATACCCCAAGCTGGTGGCCGATGAAAAGCGCATCACCGAGACGCTGAAGGCGGAGGAAGAGCGCTTCTTCGAAACGCTCGCCAACGGCATGGAAATTCTCGACGCGGCGCTTGCCAACGGCGCCAAGACGCTGCCGGGCGACGTGGCCTTCAAGCTGCACGACACCTACGGCTTTCCGCTCGACCTGTCGGCCGACGTGTGCCGCGAGCGCGGCGTGAGCGTGGACGAGGCCGGCTTCAACGCCGCCATGGAAAAGCAGAAGGCCGCGGGCCGTGCGGCCGGCAAGTTCAAGATGGACCGCAACGTCGAATACGGCGGCGCGGGCAACGTCTTCACCGGCTACGAACACCTCGAAGAAACCGCCAAGGTGGTGGCGCTGTACTTCGAAGGCGCGGCCGTGCAAGAGCTGAAAGAAGGCCAGCCGGGCATCGTGGTGCTCGACACCACGCCGTTCTATTCGGAGAGCGGCGGCCAGGTCGGCGACCAGGGCGTGCTGGTGGCCGAAGGCGTGCAGTTCGGCGTCGAAGACACGCAGAAGATCAAGGCCGACGTGTTCGGCCACCATGGCACGCAAACGCAGGGCACGCTGAAAGTGGGCGACACGGTCAAGGCCGCGGTCGACACCGCGCGCCGCGCGGCCACCATGCGCAACCACTCGGTCACCCACCTGATGCACAAGGCCCTGCGCGAAGTGCTGGGCACGCACGTGCAGCAGAAGGGTTCGCTGGTCGATGCCGACAAGACGCGCTTCGACTTTGCGCACAACGCGGCCGTCACGCACGACCAGATCCTGGAGATCGAAAAGCGCGTGAATGCCGAGATTCTGGCCAACACCGAGACGCACGCCCGCGTGATGGACATGGAGTCGGCCCAGAAGACCGGCGCCATGATGCTGTTCGGCGAAAAGTACGGCGAGAGCGTGCGCGTGCTCGACATCGGCACCAGCCGTGAGCTTTGCGGCGGCACGCATGTGGGCCGCACGGGCGACATCGGCATTTTCAAGATCGTGAGCGAAGGTGGCGTGGCTGCCGGCGTGCGCCGTATCGAAGCGGTTACGGGCGCCAATGCACTCAGCTACCTGCAAGACCTCGAATCGACCGTGCAGAGCGTGGCCGCCACGCTCAAGTCGCCCACCGCCGAGCTGCAGGGCCGGCTCACGCAGGTGCTGGAGCAGGTGAGGGCGCTGGAGCGCGAAGTGGGCGCGCTCAAGGGCAAGCTCGCTTCGTCCAAGGGCGATGAACTCGTGTCGCAGGCCATCGACGTGAACGGCATCAAGGTGCTGGCCGCCAAGCTCGACGGCGCCGACGCCAAGACGCTGCGCGACACCATGGACAAGCTCAAGGACAAGCTCAAGACCGCGGTGATCGTGCTGGCCGCGGCCGACGGCGCCAAGGTGCAGGTGGCCGCGGGCGTGACCAACGACACCGTGGGCAAGGTCAAGGCCGGCGAGCTGGTCAACTTTGTTGCGCAGCAAGTGGGCGGCAAGGGCGGCGGCAAGGCCGACATGGCCATGGCCGGCGGCACCGATGCCGCGGGCCTGCCCGCAGCGCTCCAGTCGGTGCAAGCCTGGGTGGCGGAACGCACCTGATGGCCGCCACCGAGGTGCTCGGCTCCCCTCCCGGCGAAGTGCTGGTGATGGGGGCGGGCACCATCGGTTGCTTCATCGGCGGCAGCCTTGCCGCGGCCGGTGTTCCGGTTACTTTTGTCGGCCGCCCGCGCGTGCTGCAAAGCCTTGCGGCGCACGGCCTTGCGCTCAGCGATCTGGAAGGCGGCTCGCACCGCTTGCCTGCTGCCAGCCTGCGCCTGAGTGACCAGGTGCCTGTCGGTGCCACGCCGGCGCTGGTTCTGTTGTGCGTGAAGAGCGGAGCCACGGCCGAGGCGGCCGCCGAGCTTGCCTTTGCGCTGCCCGCGGGCACCACGGTCGTCTCGCTGCAGAACGGCATTTCCAATTGCAAAGAGGCATCGAAGGCCGGCCCCACGCTCGGCTTGCTGCCCGGCATGGTGCCCTACAACGTGGCGGAAACGGGGCCGGGCGCCTTCCACCGGGGCACGGCAGGGCGGCTGGCCGCAAAGGACGACGCGGCTCTGCGGCCCTGGCTGCCGGTGTTCGAGCGTGCCGGCATTCCCCTCGACCTGTACGCCGACCTGCTGCCCGTGCAATGGGGCAAGCTGCTGCTCAATCTCAACAATCCCGTCAACGCGCTCTCGGGCCTGCCGCTGCGCGATGAGCTGCTGCAGCGCGGCTACCGGTGCTGCTTTGCCGCGCTGATCGATGAGGCGCTGGGTGTGCTCGGCAGCGCCGGCATTGCGCCCGCACAGGTGGCCGCGGTACCGGCGCGGCGGCTCTCAACAGTGCTGCGGCTGCCCGACTGGCTGTTTCGCATCGTTGCGGCGCGCATGCTGCGCATCGATGCCAATGCACGCTCCAGCATGGCGGACGACCTGGCACTCGGGCGGCGCACCGAAATCGATGCGCTCAGCGGCGAGGTCGTGCGGCTTGCGCACGACCAGGACATGGAAGCGCCGCGCAACGCAAGGATGTCGGCGTTGCTCGAAGAGTGGCCGCGGCAGCCCAGGCGCTGGACTGCACGGCAATTGCAAGACGCGCTCTGGCTTTAACGCCGCAATGAATGCATGCATCTGTGGCTGCATGGTCACATGGCATGCGCCGGTTTTCGCCGCCGGCCAAGCGCGTTCAAAAAGAAGAAGGAACCATCTTCGTAGTGCATTGCTTGCATGCGTTCAATGACTCCCTTTGTCGTATGGCGCGCGAACATTTTGAGAGGGAAAAGTTCCGTACTTCGTTGACGCTGTTGCATTCGATCAGCTAAAAATGTTCGCACTTCCAAGGAGGGAGAGCGCACGTGAAGCCATTCATAACAGCCCACAAGAAATTGCCGTCGCAACTCCGATTTCACGCCTTCGCGGCAAGTGAATATGCAGTCGAGCGCGAGATAGAACACACCGCCAGCCACGCCGCTGAAAACGCAGCGTTGACGCGCGCGCGCTAGGCCACCTTCTCGAGCATTCAGGCTCGGCCCGCACAGCCTTCCATCGCCCTCGCGCATCGACGGGAATGGAACCCCTCGCTCCCCGCATCCTGGGACCACCTGCCTGACCGCGGTGTGGCTCGGCGTTGCTCGCGTTTTCCTGCGAACGTTTCGTTCGCCGGGAGGGCGCGGTGCTGCCTGCTCGTTCGATGTTCAGTTCCATTCCATTCCATTCATCACCGCGCGCGCTCGCGCACGGCCGGCTATCCGCCGGTACATGCGGGGCGGTGCCTGTCTTTACCAAGAGGCGATCATCATGAAGAAACTTGTCAAGCCAGTCGTCAACAACCTTGCCATTACCGCCGTGACTCTTGCCGCGCTGGCAGCCTGCGGCGGCGGAGGAGGCGGCGGCGAATCCTCCTTGGGAGGCACAGCACTGAGTGCCCCGGGGCCATCGGCAGACAGTGCGGCGTCGCCCAAGGCGCCCGACGACGGACCCGCTCTCGCGCCCGAAGCGGCGCTGGCCCAGGTCGACCGCTCCGTGAAGCCGATGGAGTTGCCCGATACCGTCTGGCCCATCAACTACAAGCTCTGGTTCAGGCCCGATGCCGCGCTCAAGACCTTTGTGGGGCGCGGCGACGTGGAGATAGAAGTGCTCAAGCCGGTAGACGCCATCGTGGTGGCCGCGCACAACCTGAAGTTTGCCAACGGCCGCACCACCTTGCGCAAGCTGTCGAATCCCTCCGAGGTGATTGCGCTGGTGCCCACGCCCCAGACGCTGGGCGACTTCGTACAGCTGCGGCGCAACGACGGGCAGATTGCCAAGGGCAAGTACCTGCTGCACATGGAGTGGGACGGCAAGATCCAGTTCTCCGACGCGGAGTACTGCCCGCCCGACGAGATGGCGCGCAACCCGTTCTGCTCGGCGGCAACCGGCATCTTCAAGGTGGGCCTTTCCACGCCCGAGGGCGTGAGCAGCGATGCCATCGTGACGCAGGGCGAAACCAACTTTGCGCGGCAATGGTTCCCGGGTTGGGACGAGCCGGCGTTTCGCCATACCTTCGAGATTTCCGCCGAGGTGCCGGGCGACTGGCAAACGGTGTCGAATGCCGCGCAGAAGTCGGCCGTCAAGCTGCCCGACGGCTACCAGCAGGTGGCATTCGAGAAGACGCCTTCCATGCCGATGTATCTGGCCTTCTTCGGCGGCGGCAAGTTCGACATTCTTTCGGACACCTTCAAGAACCCGCTGGACGGCAGCGAGATGCCGCTGCGCTGGTTCACGCCGCCGGGCCGTTCCACCTGGGCCACCTTTGCCATGGAGTGGACCAAGGTGGCCATGGACTACTACTACAACTACACCGGCATTCCGTTGCCGTTCAAGAAGTTCGACACCGTGGCGGCCAACGACAGCTACGACAACAAGCCGAACACCGGCTTCGGCGGCATGGAGAACTGGGGCTCGATCTTCGAGTTTGCCGACCGCGTGCTCACCAAGCCGGGCGACACGCCCACGCTGTATTCGGTGACGGTGGTCACGCACGAAATTGCGCACCAGTGGTTCGGCGACCTGGTCACGCTCGACTGGTGGGACAACGTGTGGCTCAACGAATCGTTCGCGCGCTGGTTCGACCGCCGCACCACGATCAAGTTTCACCCGAACTACTACAGCTTCTCCGACTACGTGCTCGACAAGCACAGCGTGATCGTTGCCGACCTGAAGGACACGGCGGTGCCGGTGCAGCGCAACCTCAACGACGCGGGTTCGTTCGGCTTCATCAGCCCTTCGATCTTCGTCTACAACAAGGGCAGCCACGTGCTGGAGATGGTGCAGAACTACATCGGCGAAGAAGCGATGCAGAAGGGCTTGCAGATCTACTTGAAGGACTATGCGTTCGGCAATGCCACGCCCTCGCGGCTGTGGAACTCCATCGAGAAAGCCAGTGGCGGCAAGAGGGTGGCCGACATTGGCGACAGCTTCATCCGGCAGACCGGCGTGCCGCTTTTGACGGTGGACGCGCAATGCGCGGGCGACCGCACCTTCGTGTCGATCGCCCAGGAGCCGTTCCCCAACCAGAACGCCTATCCGGCGTCGTCGTGGACCATTCCGGTGACGCTGGCCTATGGCGATGCGATGGAGCAGCGCAAGACCTTTGTCATGGCGACCAGCACCACGCAGCTGGAGCTTCCGGGCTGCACCGCGGTGCTTGCCGGGCCGACCGGGCAGGACTACTACGTGAGCAACTACAGCACGCAGTCGTGGAGCGACTTGCTGGCGAAGGCGCAGAACTTTGCCGACAACAAGCCGCTGCTGCTCAACATCGAGCGGGACGCATTCCGGCTGCTGTCGGTGGGGCGCATCACGCAGGGGCAGTACGACCAGATCAAGGGCGTGATCAACCTGCCATCGACACTCCTGGCCAAGACGGAGGCAAGCCAGCAGAAGATGATGGCGCAGGATGCCGGCGGCAAGGAAGACTACCCGCATGCGCTGCGCTACCAGGGCAGCCTGAAGCTGCGCGAGAACCAGAAGCGCTGAGGGGCACGCCATGAAGAGAACATTAAGCTACCTTGCGGTCGGCGTGTCTGCACTGCTGTTGTTGTCAGGCTGCGGCGCGGGCGGTGGACCGGAGGCGGAGCTGGTCGGCGTCTATGCCGTGAAGAAGAACGGCGCGCTGAAAGAGCTGGTGAAGATCGAGCGGCAGGGCGGCCGCTACATCATGCGCGACAAGGTTCGAACGCCCGAGTGGAGCGAACCCAAGATGCAGATGCAGCCGGTGACGCGCGAGGCCTGGCGCAGGATCACCACCGACACCGAGAACACCGCCTTCGTCGGCGTGTCGAGCGACCAGCTTGCCATCTTCAAGGTGCCGCCGGGGTGGCAGAAGAACAGCTTCAAGACCGAGACAGGCTATTTCCTGTTCTATTCGCAGGGGCCGGTGGAGGCGTACAAGCTGTAATGCGGCGCTTGCGCTTGCGTTGAAGGGAGAGGGCGCGGGTTCGGGTTCATTCAGGGCGGGCACCCGCCGACGGGGTACCTTTCTCCGCGAATGTCCCCCGGCCTGCGGCCTCCTCCTTTATTTCGCTGCGCAAGGCACCCCGCCAGCGGGTGCGTTGTAAGGAGCGGTCGTTGATCAGCGGTACACCACGGGCGCGTCCCAGTGCACAGGGCATCGGGTGCTCCGCGCAGCGAAATAAAGGAGGAGGCCGAAGGCCGGGGGACATTCGCGGAGGGGAGTACCCGGTGGCCTTTGCACAAGCCCTGAACAACAGCGCTAAAAAAACTACAGAGCCGCTCCAGTGGAGGCAGGCGCCACGATCGCACCTTCGATGCGATGGCGCGCCAGTGCATCGGCGACAAAGCTGCTGGCCTTCATCTCCTCGACAAAAGCCGCCAGCAGCGCCTGCGCCTCGGCACCGCGGATCTCGGGCGTGCCCATGGCCTGCTGGATCACCATGAAGCGGCCGGGCAGCACGCGCACGCCTGGTTCGCGCTGTGCCTCGCCTTCGAGCAGCTGGCGAATGCCGGCCGCCACTTCGACCGCACCCGAGCGCAGTGCCGCCAACGCGGCGGCCGCGCCCTGGAGCCGGACGATCTCGGCCTCTTTGATCTCGCGCGTGAGGAACAGGTCATAGGCGCTGCCCGCACCGACCGAAATGCGATGACCCGCGCGATCGACTTGCTCATTGCCGGTGAGCTTCGACGATTCGCGCACGAGGTAGCTGCCTTCGATCAGCACATAGGGCGCGGTGAAGAACAACCCTTCGCTGCGCGCCGGGTCGATGGCGAAGAAGCCGATGTCGGCCTTCTCGTTCTTCACCGCATCGACCGACGCCGCCGCCTTTTCGAACACCACGAGCTCCACGCCCACGCCAAGCCGCCGTGCGAACTCGCGTGCGAGATCGATCGAGACGCCCACCGGTTCGCCCGTAGCCGCGTCCTTGTTCGCAAGAATCGGGTTGCCCAGGTTGATTGACGCGCGCAGCGTGCCGCCGGGCGCGAAGGCGGAAACAAGAGCGGGTGCAATGGCGTGTTGCGGCTGGGTCATGGCGTCCATCGTTGCAGGAAGATGATGTACGCCAGTTTACTGACCCGCTTCGATGCGTCAGCGTGCCGTTATCGGCTCCAGTCCGGTCTTTGCGATGGTCGGCGCTGCCGCGGGCGCGTTGAGGTAGCGAATGAGCTGGCGTGCCGCATCGGGCTGCTTCGATGCCGTGGCCACGCCGGCCGAGAACACCGTGACGCGCTGAACCTCCGCGGGCAGCGGGCCGATGTAGTCGATGCCCTCGATGGGGAGCAGCTCGCTCACCTGCTGCAAGCCCAGCGCCGCATCGCCGCGTGCCACCACGGTGCCCACGCGCTCGCTCAGGATGCGCTTGCTCTTGGGCTTGACCTGGTCTTCGATGCCGAGCTTCTTGAGCAGCTCCGTCTCGTAGTAGGTGCCGCTTGCACTGGCCGAGTAGGCGATGGAAGGTGCCGCCAGCAGCGTGCGCTTGAGCGCGTCCACGGTCGAGATGTCGGGCTTGGGCGCACCCTTGCGCACCGCAAAGCCGATGGACGAGCGCACCAGGTCGACCTGGCTCCCCGGCACCACCTTGCCTTGCGCCACCAGCGCGTCGAGCGCGGGCCGCGCGAGGATCACCACGTCGGCCGGTTCGTTGCGCGAGAGCCGGCTCGGAATCGAATCTTCCGCGTTGCCCATGGAGGCGCCATACGCGGTCTTGACCGTGCGGCCGCTGCTGCGCTCGAAGCCCGGGCGAAGGTCGTTGTACGCGGCCGTGAAGCCGCCCGAGGTCATCACGTGGATGTCGCCGCCGGCGGGTGCCTGGCCGCCGAGGCTGCCGCATCCGGCAAGAACGGCCGCAGCCGCCAGCAGGGCAGTGCGGCGGGTCAGGCGATTCAACGAGAAAGGCTGGGTCTTCATGGTGTCTCCTGAGTGGTTCAGGTTCATCGTAGGCAGCAAGGCTGTCAATCAGCCTTCAGCACCTTCGGGGTAAGTACCGAGGTGGGCGCCTGGCCGGCGGCTTCGACCGACTGGACCGGCCCGCCATGATGACTTTTGACTACATGAGCGGCTTTCAGCCTCGTCTAGCTTGGCCTTGTCGAAGCATCAACAAGGAGATTGCGATGAAGCTGAAACAACGTATTACACCGGCCCTGGTGGCAATCGTCATGGGCGCCTGCGTCGCACCGCTTGCCTTGGCTGCGGGCGGCGGCGGCGGGGGTGGTGGCGGCGGCGGGGGTGGTGGCGGCGGCGGTGGCGGAGGTTCGGGCGGTGGCAGCGGAAGCGGCGGCGGCAGTGCCGGCGTAGGCGCGGCCGCAGGTGCGAACGGCAACGGCGCAGGCGCGACCAGCGGCTCCAATGCATCGGCCAATGCCGCAACGCCCGCGACACCCGCAACGCCTGCCACTCCGGGCACCGGCACAACAGCCACCACGCCGGCCACGCCTGCAACACCGGCTACGCCGTCGCCGCAGTCTTCTTCGTCTACGTCATCGACGATGTCCGCGACGCCCGCGACACCGGCCGTGCCGGCTTCCAAGTCGGGCAGCACCACCACGACGCCTGCGGTGCCCGCAACGCCGGCGCCCAAGAGGTAGCCTGCTGCAAACAGGGGCCGGCAATGCGATGGCGCTGCCGGCCTTTTTCAAGCGAGCTGCCCGCTCGCCAACGCCGCAGCGGCGGCGCGCGTCTCGACGCCAAGCTTCTCGAAGATGTGCTCGAGGTGCTTGTTGACCGTGCGCGGGCTGGTGCCGAGGATTTCGCCGATGTCGCGGTTGGTCTTGCCCTTCGCAAGCCACGACAGCACCTCGGTCTCTCGCGGCGTCAGGGCCGCTTCGGCAAGGCGCGCCGAAGGCGCACCGCCGGCACCTTCGCGCTGCACGGCAAAGAGAAGCATTGTTTCGCCGAGCGCCGCGGCGCCCAGGTTGCGCACCGACAGCCGCGTGCCGGCCGCGGTCATGACGGTTATTGCGGCGCTGGGCACAAGAACCGGGTTCAGCGAAGCGGGAAGCAGGCCCGGTGCCGGCGGCGCATCCATCGCGTGCAGCCATAGCGCGGCCTGGGGCGAGCGCCACGCGACGCGACCGTGCGCATCGACAAAGACCACGCCCATGCCGGCCACGTCGACAGCGTCGCGCGCCATGCGCGTGATGCGTGCATTGCGCGTATGCGTGTGCAGCCGCGCGAGCACTTCCTGCGCGCGAATGGGTTTCACCACGTAGTCGACTCCGCCGCACTCGAAGCCTTCGACCACATGCGCCGTTTCCGAAAGCCCCGTCATGAACAGCACGGGAATGTGCGCGAGCGCCGCATTGGCCTTGATGCGCCGGCAGGTCTCGAAGCCCGAAAGGCCGGGCATCATGCCGTCGAGCAGGATGGCGTCGGGCACCACCAGTTCCAGGCGCTGCAGCGCGGCCTCGCCATCGGCGGCAACCAGCACGGTGTAGCCGCTCGACTCGAGCGTGTCGCACAGCATGCCCAGGCTGCTGGGGGCGTCGTCCACCACCAGCACCACGGGGCGTTCGGCTTCAAGGGGCGAGGGTGTTTGCATCTTCTGCGAGTGCCTTGCGGAGATTGTCGAGATCGAAACGCGTGACCATGCCGCGCAGCCAGGTGCAGGTCACGGCGGCCGGCGGAGACGCCGCGGCGAGCCGGTCGAGCACCTGGTGCAGCCCGCGCACGTGGCCCATCTGCACCAGCCGCATCAGTTCGGCACGGTCGTCTTCGGAAAGGGCCAGCTGATCGGGCCGCACCGAAACATCGACCGTCGGCGGCATGGCGTCGTTGAGCGCCAGCCATTCCAGTCCGAGGTGGCGCTCCAGCGTGGCAATCAGCTCCGATTCGATGACCGGCTTGCCCACGAAGGCCTGGCAGCCCGCGGCGCGCAGCAGCTCGCTCTGGTTCTCGAACATGTTGGCCGAGACGATGATGATCGGAATGCGGTCGAAGCCCGAGGCGCGCACCAGCGCCGCGGTCTGCCAGCCGTCCATGTCGTCCATGGTGAGGTCCAGGAGAATCGCGCTGGGCAGGTTTTCGCGCAGGCTGTCGAGGCACTCGGTGCCGCTCGCGGCCTCGCGCACCTCGAAGCCCAGCGGCACCAGCATGCCGGCCAACATCTGCCGCTGCACCGGCTGGTCGTCGACCACCAGCAGCGTGCGGCGCTCGCCGATGTAGCCCGACACCAGCCGCCGCAATGCGCCGGCCTTTGCCTGCGGGCCGGGGTCGGCCACTTCGCGCAGGTACACCCGCACGCTGAAGGTGCTGCCCGCGGGCGAGGTGGCGGCAAGGGCCAGTTCGCCGCCCATCAGGGACGTAAGAAGGCCGGTGATGGTGAGGCCAAGGCCCGTGCCCGGCTCGCCGCGCCGGCGCCCCGCGGCCCCGCGTTCGAACGGCAGGAAGATGCGCTGGTGGTCCTGCGGCGCCACGCCGATGCCGGTGTCGACCACGTCGAAGCGCAGCACTTCGCGCCGTGCATCCACATGCAGCGTGACCGTGCCGCTGTCGGTAAAGCGCACCGCATTGGCCAGCAGGTTGATGAGAATCTGCCGCAGCCGCTTGACGTCGGCATGCACCCAGGGCGGCAGCCGGCCGCTGTGGGTGTACACGAAGGCCAGGCCCTTGTTCTCGGCCTGCGGCCGCACCATGTGCACCACCTCGTCCAGGAAGGCGGGCAGCGCGAGCGGCGCGGGCTCCAGCTGCAGGCGGCCCGCCTCGATGCGCGCCAGGTCGAGCAGCCCGTCAATCAGGCCCAGCATGTGCTCGCCGCTGCGCTGGATGGTTTGCACCGCTTCGCGCGGCGGCGCCACGGCCTCGCCCTTGAGCAGGATCTGCGAGTAGCCCAGGATGCTGTTGAGCGGCGTTCGCAGTTCATGCGTCATGCCGGCCACGTAGCGGGTCTTGGCCTGGTTGGCCGCCTCGGCGGCTTCCTTGGCGGTCTGTAGCGCGGCATCGGTGCGCTGGTGCGCCTCGATCTCGACGGTGAGCAGGTGGTTGTGGCGGTTCGATTCTTCTTGCGCCATTTGCCGGCTCTCGCTGCCCAGCACGATCCACCACGCGGCCACCGCCGCCACCAGCGAGAGCAGCGCAAACACCTTGAGAAAGGCGCTGCGCAAGGCGGGGTCCATGGCATCGGAGCCCGTGATGGTTTCTTGCGCATACACCACGCCCATCACCGTGGCCAGCAGCGCCACCAGCGAGGTTGCCACCATCAGGTAGTGCGCCACGCGAAAGTTGAGCCGGCCCGACAGCGCCGGCGGCAGCAGCGCCTTGAGCCAGCCGCTCATCTGCTCGGCCGCGCGCGAGTCGGTCTTGCAACGGTCGTGGCAGCGCGATTCGAGCGTGCAGCACAGTGAACAGATCGGTGCGCTGTAGGCGGGGCAATGCGCCATGTCTTCGGACTCGAAGCTGTTGTCGCACACCGAGCACTTGACCATCTGCCCCGGTGTCCAGCGTCGGATGTCGGTGCGCGCCAGGTAGTAGCGCCCGCGCGTGCGCCAGGCGAGCAGCGGTGAAACGACCAGCGCCGTTGCCAGCGCGATGAAGGGGGAGAACGCGCGGGCCCACTGGCCCAGCACGCCGGAGTAGGCCAGCATGGCGAGCGTGGCAGCCACTAGCATCGCACCCAGGCCGACCGGGTTGATGTCGTACAGGTGCGCGCGCTTGAACTCGATGGTGCGAGGGCTCCAGCCCAGCGGTTTGTTGATGACCAGATCGGCCACCAGTGCACCGACCCATGCGATGGCGATGTTGCTGTAGAAGCCCAGCACGTGCTCCAGCGCCGCGAACACGCCCAACGTCATCAGCAGAATGGCGATGACCACGTTGAACACCAGCCACACCACGCGCCCCGGGTGGCTGTGCGTCAGCCGCGCGAAGAAGTTCGACCACGCCAGCGAGCCCGCATAGGCATTGGTGAGGTTGATCTTCATCTGCGACACCACCACGAACAGCGTGGTGATTGCCAGCACCCAGGCCGGGTCGCGCAGCACGTACGAAAAGCCCGTGAGGTACATCAGCGTGGGCTCGATGGCGTGCTTGCCCGGAATCTCGTGCTGCAGCGCCAGAAAAGCCAGGAAAGCGCCGCCCATCATCTTGAGCATGCCCGGCACGATCCAGCCCGGCCCCGCCACCAGCACCGCGGCCCACCAGCGGCCCCGGTTGGCGGCCGTTTTCTCGGGCAGAAAGCGCAGGTAGTCGACCTGCTCGCCGATCTGCACCACCAGCGAGAACGCCACGGTGGCGGCGGCGCCGAACATCAGCGGGTCGAAGCCGCTGCTGTCGGAGGTGCGGCCCACCAGGCCGGTGAAGTCGGCATACAGCTCGGGCTTTTTCACCAGTACCGCGATGAAGGGGCAGACGAACAGCACGATCCAGATCGGCTGCGTCCATAGCTGCAGGCCCGAGATGAGCGTGATGCCGCGCATGACCAGCGGCACGATCACGATCGACGAGAGCAGGTAGAGCAGCGGCAGCGGCCAGTCGAGGTACAGCTGCAGCGCCAGCGCGAGGATGGCCGCCTCCAGCGCGAAGAAGATGAAGGTAAAGCTCGCGTAGATCAGCGAGGTGAGGGTGGAGCCCAGGTAGCCGAAGCCCGCGCCGCGCGTGAGCAGGTCCATGTCCACGCCGTGCTTGGCCGCGTAGTACGAAATCGGCAGGCCCGTGAGAAAGGTGATAAGCCCCACCACCAGGATGGCCCACAGCGCGTTCGAGAAACCGTAGTTCAGTGCGATGGCCCCGCCAATGGCTTCCAGCGCCAGGAACGAGGTGGCGCCGAAGGCCGCATTGGCAACGCGGAACTCCGACCATTTGCGAAAGCTGCGCGGCGTGTAGCGCAGCGCGTAGTCCTCCAGCGTTTCGTTCGCCACCCACGCGTTGTAGTCGCGGCGGATGCGAAAGATCTTCTGGCCGGTGACGGGTTGCATGGTGGGGTCTTGCGGCAAGGGCGAGGGCGGCGGCATGGAAGGCAGCAGAGCAAGAAGCGCTCCCTGCGTGCGTTGCACCCTTTGCGCGGCTTGCAAGTCTGCAGGCCCGGGGGCTCGTGGCCGCTACGTTGAATGACGTATTCGCGGCGGCGCAAGTGATTTCTAAAGTACCAGCCATGGTGCTCGAGGCACCGTCCGATGCACTGTGATGGTGCGCGGCCAGTTCATTTTTCAACCCGCCTGGAGTTCCTGATGTCGCGTGATTCCGATCCTTCTCTCGATGCCCTGGCATTGCGCCGCCGCCGTTTGCTGCAGGGCGCCGCCGCGCTGCCCGTGATGGGCCTGAGCGGCCTGAGCTTCGGCCAGTCGCAGTTCCCCACCGCCAAGGTCAACACCACCAAGCTCGCGGTGACCGACACCGAAGTGACGGTGGGCCAGCTGCACTCGTCGTCCGGCACCATGGCCATTTCGGAGACCGGCTCCATCCAGGCCGAGCAGCTCGCCATCGACCAGATCAACGCGATGGGCGGCATCCTCGGCCGCAAGATCAAGGTCATCAAGGAAGACGGTGCTTCCGACTGGCCGACGTTTGCCGAAAAGTCGAAGAAGCTCTTGGTCAACGACCACTGCGCCGCCGTCTTCGGCTGCTGGACCAGCGCCTCGCGCAAGGCCGTGCTGCCGGTGTTCGAAAAAGAGAACGGCCTCTTGTACTACCCGACCTTCTACGAAGGCCTGGAGCAGAGCAAGAACGTGATCTACACGGGCCAGGAAGCCACGCAGCAGATCATCTGGGGCCTGGACTGGGGCGCGAAGGAGAAGAAGGCCAAGACCTTCTTCCTCGTCGGCTCCGACTACATCTGGCCGCGCACCTCGATGAAGATCGCGCGCAAGCACATCGAGAACTTCCAGAAGGGGTCGGTCAAGGGCGAGGAGTACTACCCGCTGGGCCACACCAACTTCAATTCGCTGATCAACAAGATCAAGGTCGCCAAGCCCGACTGCATCTTCGCGGCGGTGGTGGGCGGCTCGAACGTGGCCTTCTACAAGCAGCTCAAGGCCGCGGGCATCACGGGCGACAAGCAGTTCTTGCTGACGCTGGCCGTCACCGAAGACGAGATGACCGGCGTAGGCGGCGAAAACTTCGCTGGCTTCTATTCGTCGATGAAGTACTTCCAGTCGCTGGACAACCCGAACAACAAGAAGTTCGTGGAGGCCTTCAAGGGCAAGTACGGCAAGGACGCGGTGATCGGCGACGTTACCCAGGCGGGCTACCTGGGGCCGTGGCTCTGGAAAGCGGCTGTGGAAAAGGCCGGCAGCTTCGACGTGGACAAGGTCGTGGCCAGCTCGCCGGGCATCGAACTGAAGACCGCGCCCGAAGGCTACGTGAAGCTGGACGCGAACCACCACCTGTGGAGCAAGGCACGCATCGGGCAGGGGCAGCTGGACGGGACGTTCAAGGTGGTGGCGGAGTCGAGCGAGCTGATCAAGCCGGATCCGTTTCCGAAGGGCTATCAGTAAGTCTTTGCCTTTCTCCCTCCCCCGCTGGGGGAGGGCAGGGGTGGGGGCAAGCGGCGTTGCCACTGGGCACGCCCTGCCTGCCCCCATCCCAACCTTCCCCCAGAGGGGGAAGGAGCCAACAGCCAACACAGGAATCCTTCATGACTCTGTCGGACATGATGAACATCGGCCTCATGCAGGGCTTCGCGGGGCTGAGCCTCTTCGCGGTGCTGCTGCTCATGGGCCTGGGGCTCGCGATCATCTTCGGCCAGATGGGCGTCATCAACATGGCGCATGGCGAGTTCATGACCATCGGCGCCTATTCGATCTACCTGGCCGCGCGCGTCACCGAAAGCCTGGCGCCGGCTTTCATGCCGTACTACTTTCCGATCGCGATCGGCCTGGCCTTCGTGTTCGCCTTCATCGTCGGATGGATCGTGGAGTGGGTGCTCATTCGGCACCTCTACAAGCGCCCGCTCGACACGCTGCTCGCCACCTGGGGCGTGAGCCTGGGGCTGCAGCAGCTCTTTCGCACCTTCATCGGCCCGAAGGAAGTGAGCCCCACGCTGCCCGAGTGGCTCATGGGCTCGTGGACGCCGCATGAAGGCCTCGACATTCCGATCAACGGACTCTTTGTGCTGGCGCTCACCGCGCTGGTCACGGGCGGTGTGCTCGTCGCGCTGCACAAGAGCCGCTGGGGCCTGCGCGTGCGCGCCACCGTGGCCAACCGCACCATGGCCAACGCGACCGGCATCGACACCATGAAGACCGACCGCCTGACCTTCGCCATCGGCTGCGGCATTGCGGGCATGGCGGGCGCGGCCTTCACCACCATCGGCTCGACGGGGCCGACCTCGGGCTCGCTCTACATCGTCGATGCCTTCCTGGTCGTCACTTTCGGCGGCGCCGCCAGCCTGTTGGGCACGGTGGTCTCGGCCTTCGGCATTGCGCAGACGCAATCGATCTCGGAATTCTTCATGACCGGCTCGATGGCCAAGGTGCTGACGCTTTCGCTGATCGTGCTCATCTTGATGATGCGTCCGCAAGGCTTGTTCGCCGTGAAAGTCCGCCGCTGATGAACCCGCTTCCTTCCTGGAGAACGTTCCGATGATGAATTTCATCAAGGCCTCGATCCTGCGCTATCAGCTGGGCAGCCTCTTGCTGCTGGTGTTGCTGCTGGCGGTGGTGCTGCCGCTGTCGCTCGACATCTTTCGCCTGAACCTCGTGGGCAAGTACCTCACCTACGCCTTCGTCGCCGTGGGGCTTGTGATGGTGTGGGGCTACGGAGGTGTGCTCAGCCTGGGGCAGGGCGTGTTCTTCGGCATCGGCGGCTATGCGATGGCGATGTTTTTGAAGCTCGAAGCCTCGGACCCGATCACGACCAAGATCCAGTCGACGCCAGGCATTCCGGACTTCATGGACTGGAACCAGATCACCGAGCTGCCCATGCTGTGGCTGCCGTTCAAGAGCCTGCCCCTGAGCTTGGCGCTGGTGGTGCTGGCGCCGATGGCGCTGGCCTGGCTCGTGAGCTTTGCGATGTTCAAGCGCCGCGTGGGCGGCGTGTACTTTGCCATCATCACGCAGGCGGTGGCGCTGATCTGCACCGTGCTCATCATCGGCCAGCAGGGCTACACGGGCGGCGTCAACGGCATGACCGACCTGAAGACGATGCTGGGCTGGGACACGCGCACCGACGGCGCCAAGTACATCCTCTACTACGTGTGCGTGGGCCTGCTGGTCGCCAGCATCGTGCTGTGCCGCTGGATCCAGACCAGCAAGCTCGGCACGTTGCTGCTGGCCATGCGCGACAAGGAAGACCGGGTGCGCTTCTCGGGCTACGACGTGTCGAACTTCAAGGTCTTCATCTTCTGCCTTGCGGCCGGGCTCTCGGGCATTGGAGGCGCAATGTTCGCGCTGCAGGTGGGCTTCATGTCGCCGAGCTTCGTGGGCATCGTGCCCTCTATCGAGATGGTGATCTTCTGCGCGGTGGGCGGCCGCATGAGCCTGGTGGGTGCCGTGTACGGCGCGCTCCTGGTGAATGCGGGCAAGACGCTGTTCTCCGAAAGCTTTCCGGACCTGTGGCTGTTCCTGATGGCCGGTCTCTTCATCGGCGTGACGATGGCTTTTCCGATGGGCCTGGCCGGCCTGTGGGACGAAAAAATCAGGCCCTGGTGGAAGGGGCGCCGCCAGGCGTTGCGCGAAGCCGCAGTAAAGCCGCCGGCCGCCACCTTACCCACGCAACCACAACCCTCCGCACCGCAGACCGAACCGGCATTGCCAGACGGCATCGGCAGCCAGCGCGCCTAACCGGAGCCCATGACATGAGCAACACCGACTTCGCGCTCGCCGTGGAAGACCTCACCGTCTCCTTCGACGGCTTCAAGGCCATCGACGACCTGACGCTCTACATCGACAAGAACGAACTGCGCGTGATCATCGGCCCCAACGGCGCCGGCAAGACCACGCTGCTCGACCTGATCTGCGGCAAGACGCGGGCAAGCGGCGGCAGCATCAAGTTCAAGAACACCGAGCTCACAAAAATGGCCGAGCACAAGCGTGTGCGTCTGGGCATCGGCCGCAAGTTCCAGACGCCGTCGATCTACGAGAACCTGAGCGTCTTCCAGAACCTGGAGGTGTCTTTCCCGAAGGGCCGTTCGGTGCTGGGTGCGCTGGCCTTCAAGTGCGATGACGAGGTCAAGGCCAAGGTGCAGGCGGTGGCCGAAGACATCGGCCTTGCCGACAAGCTGCGCACCGAGGCGGGCCTGCTCAGCCACGGCCAGAAGCAGTGGCTGGAGATCGGCATGCTGCTGATGCAGGAACCCGAACTGCTGATGCTCGACGAGCCCATTGCAGGCATGAGCGCGAGAGAGCGCGAACTCACGGCCGACCTGCTCAAGCGCATTTGCCAGAACCGCGCGGTGATCGTCATCGAGCACGACATGGCGTTTGTGAAGCAGATTGCGCACAAGGTCACAGTGATGCACCAGGGAAAGATCCTGGCCGAGGGGCCTATGGAGAAGGTGCAGGCGGACCCGAAGGTCATCGACGTTTATCTGGGGCACTGATGGCTTGCTGTTCTGTTCGCCGCGTTGTGCGTTTGGTGCTTTGTTCGGGGCGCTGCCGTTCAGGGCGCGCACCCGCCGACGGGGTACCTTTCTCCGCGAATGTCCCCCGGCCTGCGGCCTCCTCCTTTATTTCGCTGCGCAAGGCACCCCGCCAGCGGGTGCGTGATTCAGAGTGGTCGTTGATCGGCGGTGCACCCAGAGCGTGCCCCGGTGCACAGGGCATCGGGTGCTCCCCGCAGCGAAATAAAGGAGGAGGGGCGCAGCCCCGGGGGACATTCGCGGAGGGGAGTACCCGGTGGCCTTTGCACAAGCCCTGAACAACAGCGCCAACAACAACAGCGCCAACAACAAACACCCCAGGAAGTGACATGAGCAACATCATGCTGAAGGTCGATGACCTGCACGTAGCCTACGGCCAGAGCGAAGCCCTGCACGGCATCTCCTTCGAAGGCCATGCCAACGAAACAATAGCCATCATGGGCCGCAACGGCATGGGCAAGACCACGCTGTTCAAGAGCCTCATGGGCGTGCTGCCGCTGAAGAGTGGCCGCATCGAAGTGGCGGGGCAGGACGTGTCGCGCGACGAGAGCTTCAAGCGCGTGGCCAAGGGCATTGCCTACGTGCCGCAGGGCCGCATGATCTTTCCGACATTGACCGTCGAAGAGAACATCCAGACCGGCCTCGAGAACTCGAAGACCAGACGCATTCCCGAAGAAATTTACGCGCTGTTCCCCGTGCTCTGGGACATGAAGCGC
Organism: Variovorax sp. CCNWLW186; assembly: GCF_037203865.1. NCBI lineage: Bacteria > Pseudomonadati > Pseudomonadota > Betaproteobacteria > Burkholderiales > Comamonadaceae > Variovorax > Variovorax sp. CCNWLW186. The sequence goes on from NZ_JBBCBO010000006.1 coordinate 204,482, forward strand.
CGCAAGGGCGGAAACCTCTCCGGCGGCCAGCAACAGCAGCTTGCCATTGCGCGCGCCCTCGTTACCGACCCCAAAGTCTTGCTGCTCGACGAGCCCACAGAGGGTATCCAGCCTTCGATCATCAAGGACATCGCCAAGGCCCTCAACGAGATCCGCAAGCTGCGCGGCATCACCATCGTCGTGTCCGAGCAGGTGCTGAGCTTTGCGATGGATGTGGCCGACCGGCTCTTCGTGATCGAGGGCGGCCGGCTTGTGCACGAGACCGCGCGCGACAAGACCGATGTCGATCACATCAAGGCCTACCTCTCCGTATGACCTTCTTCGTTTAACCACAACCCAACCAGGAGCCACTGCAAATGACGGACACGCTGATCAAGGTCGACCTGACCAAGCCGCCCACCGAGAACGAGATGATCCACAACCGCTGGCATCCGGACATTCCGATGGCCTGCTGGGTCAACCCGGGCGACGACTTCATTCTCGAGACCTTCGACTGGACCGGTGGCTTCATCAAGAACAACGACAGCGCCGACGACGTGCGCGACATCGACCTGAGCACCGTGCACTACCTCTCGGGCCCTGTGGGCGTGAAGGGCGCAGAGCCTGGCGACCTGCTGGTGGTCGACCTGCTCGACATCGGTGCCAAGCAGGACAGCCTCTGGGGCTTCAACGGCTTCTTCTCGAAGAAGAACGGCGGCGGCTTCTTAACCGATCATTTTCCCGAAGCGCAGAAATCCATCTGGGACTTCAAGGGCATGTTCACCAGTTCCCGCCATGTGCCGGGCGTCAACTTTGCCGGCCTCATCCATCCCGGCCTGATTGGCTGCCTGCCCGACAAGCCCATGCTCGACATGTGGAACGAGCGCGAAGGCAAGCTCATTGCCACCGACCCTGACCGCGTGCCCGGCCTTGCCAACCCGCCGTTCGCAGGCACTGCCCACATGGGCAAGATGACCGGCGAGGCCCGCGCCAAGGCCGCGGCCGAAGGTGCGCGCACCGTGCCGCCGCGCGAGCACGGCGGCAACTGCGACATCAAGGACCTTTCGCGCGGCTCCAAGGTTTTCTTCCCTGTGTATGTCGATGGCGCTGGCCTCAGCGTGGGCGACCTGCACTTCAGCCAGGGCGACGGCGAGATCACCTTCTGCGGCGCGATTGAGATGGCCGGGTGGGTGCACATGAAGGTCACGCTCATCAAGGGCGGCATGGCCAAGTACGGCATCAAGAACCCGATCTTCAAGCCAAGCGTGATCACGCCGCAGTACAACGACTACCTCATCTTCGAAGGCATCTCCGTCGACGAGGCCGGCAAGCAGTACTACCTGGACGTGAACGTGGCTTACCGCCAGGCCTGCCTCAACGCCATCGAGTACCTGAAGAAATTCGGCTACTCGGGCGCACAGGCGTATTCGATCTTGGGCACCGCGCCCGTGCAGGGCCACATCAGCGGCGTGGTCGATGTGCCCAACTCTTGCGCCACGCTCTGGCTGCCCACGCAGATCTTCGACTTCGACATCAATCCGAATGCCGCGGGCCCGGTGAAGATGATCGACGGCAGCATCGACATGCCGCTCTCGCACGACCTGGTCTGACGCGCCCATGCCTACCTACGACTACGCCTGCGGCCAATGCGGCGGCTTCGAGGCGCTGCGGCCCTCGGGCCAGCGCGACGAGCCTGCCGCTTGCCCCGATTGCGGATGCGCGTCGCCGCGCGTGCTCTCGGCCGCACCGCGGCTTGCGTTGATGGCATCGGGTACGCGCCGTGCCATGGAGACCAACGAGCGTGCAAGGCATGAGCCCGGCAGCTCGCGCGACTACGCGCGCTTTAAGCATCCGGCGGGCTGCGGATGCTGCTCGGGGTCGTCGCGGCGCAGCGCGACGGTGACGGCGCCCAACGGTGCGAAGTCGGCGCCGTCGAAGCGGCCGTGGATGATTTCGCACTAATCCTGCGCTAAGACTGCGAAGCAGATGGTGAGGCAGTGACGCCTTGGCATCTGCCGGATTGTTTCAATCTCGTGAACGCCGTGATTCGTTTTGCGGCGTTTTTTCATGGGTGTTCGGGATCAAACTTCATCTCACCAACCAACCCATTAGGAGATTGAAATGAATGCCTCGAAGATCCTCGCTGCCGCTGCTCTCTCGCTCCTGGCTGCTGCCGGTGCCCAAGCAGAAACCTATGAAGGCGTGCTGACCGTGAACTCGGGCGTTTCGCGCTCCGAAGTTGCGCCGCAAGCCGTTGCCGCCGCTCGCGCCGGCAACCAATACAGCGAAGGCGCCAGCGCCGGCGCACAACCCTTCACCTCGACCGCCGACCGCTCCGTGATCCAGGCTGAAGCCGTTGCCAAGGCACACGACCCGCTGGCCAGCCTCGACCGCCGCGCCTTCTACCGCGACGAAGTGCCGCAAGCCTACAAGAAGCCCAGCGTGTCGTTCACGCGCCAAGCTGGCCTGTAAACCGATCTCTCGCTGATCAGTGCGATGAAGAACGGGCCCTCGACGGGGCCCGTTTTCCGTTGCTGTAGAAGCTGGGCTGCACGGCGTCCATCACTCCCGCGTCAGCGCAAAGCTCTTTCGTATGCCGCCGGTCGCCGAAGGCGCGACCCACAGATCGAACTCGCCGGGTTCGACGGTCGGCTTCATGTCGCGGCCGATGAACTGCAGGTCTTCCGCACCGAGCGTGAACTCGACCACCTTCGATGCGCCGGGCTCGATGCGCACCTTGCGAAAGTTCTTGAGCTCGCGCACGGGCCGCGTCACGCTTGCGGCGCGCTCGGCGGTGTACAGCTGTACCACTTCCTCGGCCTCGCGCTGGCCGGTGTTGGTCACGGTCGCTCGCACACGCAGGGTGCTGCCAAGCGGCAACCTGTCGCGGCTGAGTTCAACGCCGTCGTAGCGCACCGGTGCATAGCCGATGCCGTACCCGAAGGGATAGAGCGCCTGGTTCGTGGTGTCCACGTACCGGGTCTTGAAAGCCATGGCCTGGTCGTTGTCGGGCAACGGGCGGCCGGTGCGCTTCTGGCCATAATAGAAGGGCACCTGCCCCGAGGTTTGCGGAAAGCTCACCGGCAGCCGGCCCGACGGATTGAAGTCGCCGAACACCACGTCGGCAATGGCGGCCCCGGTTTGCACGCCCAGAAACCAGGTGACCAAGATCGCGTCGGCATTGCGCACCGCGCCTCGCAACGCCATCGCACGGCCGTTGCTCAGCAGCACGACCACGGGCTTGCCGGTTGCGGCCACCGCTTCGGCCAACTCTTGCTGCGCCTGGGGAAGGCCGATGTCGGTGCGCGAGCGGGCCTCGCCTGACATGAGCTGACCTTCGCCGACGGCGAGCACGACCACGTCGGCATTGCGTGCCGCCGCCACCGCGGCCTCGATGCCGCCTGCCAGCGGCGAGTCGATGCCCGAGCCGCGCACCACCGTCAATGCTGCGGGGTCGCGCAGCGCGGCACGCAGGCCGTCTTCGATGCCCACGGGGGCCGATTGCCCCGGGAACAGGCTCCAGGCGCCAAGCAGGTCTTGCGTGCCGGAGGCGAAGGGGCCGATCAGCGCAATCTTCTTGCCGGACTTGGGCAGCGGCAGCACTGCACGTTCGTTTCTCAGCATCACGATGGAACGGCGCGCGTCCTCGCGGGCCAGCGCAATGTGCGCGGGGTTTTCGGGGCGGGCCTGCGCCGGTGGGCCGTCGAGTCCCCGAAAGGGCTGGTCGAACAGGCCGAGCTTCTGCTTGACCCACAGCACGCGGCGCACCGCATCGTCCAGTCGCGCCATCGGCACTTCGCCCGAGGCCACGAGCTCGGGCAGGTAGCGCATGTAGAGGCCGCTCTGCATGCTGACATCGGTGCCGGCCAGGAACGACTGCTTGGCTGCCTCCCGCCCGTTGGCAGCGTAGCCGTGGGCAATCAGCTCCTCGTCGGCGGTGTAGTCTGAAACCACGAAGCCCTTGAACTTCCACTCGTCGCGCAGCACGCCCGTCAGCAGCGCGGGATTGGCAATCGACGGAATGCCGGAGATTTCGTTGAACGCGCTCATCACCGAGAGTGCGCCCGCGTCCAGCGCGGCGCGGAATGGCGGCAGGTACACCTGGCGCAGCGTGCGTTCGGAAATATCGGTGGCTGCGTAGTCGAGCCCGCCCTCGGCGGCGCCGTAGGCCGCAAAGTGCTTGGGCGTGGCCAGCAATGCATCGGCGCGCGAGAGGTCGCTGCCCTGGAAGCCGCGCACGCGCGCGGCCGCGAACAGGTTGGCCAGGTACACGTCTTCGCCCGCGCCCTCGATGCCGCGGCCCCAGCGTGCATCGCGGGCAATGTCCACCATGGGCGCAAAGGTCCAGCGGAAGCCGTCGGCACTGGCTTCCACCGCCGCCGCGCGCGCGGTGCGCTCGGCCAGTTCGGGCTCCCAGCTGGCGGCCTCTGCCAGCGGCATGGGGAAGATGGTGCGAAAGCCGTGGATCACGTCGGCGCCGTAGAGCAGCGGAATGCCCAGGCGCGATTCGCGCACGGCCACCTCTTGCAGTACGCGCTTGCGCTCCAGTCCCTGGTTGTTGAAAAGGCCTGTGAGCCGACCGGCGCGCACGTCGTCGATCTCTTGCTGCGCATTGCGCTGGCCAGCTTGCGGGTTGCCGGGAATGTTGGTGTCGGCGGGGCCGTAGAGGCTGAGCTGGCCCACTTTTTCCTCGACCGTCATGCGGGCGACGAGCGAATCGATACGAGCGTCCACGCCTTGCAGGCCCTCGGTGGTGGCCGGGGCGGCATGGGAGGCGGGGGAGGAAAGAAAACAGGCCAGGCCCAGCAGGGCCGCCATGGCGGGGGTTCGAACGTGCATGGCCCGCCATTCTCACGCCAAAGCCTGACCGCACGGCATGGTCGGTCTTTTGGAGCTGTTACACCCGGTTTAACAGCGGCTGTCCCTCGGTCCATCGGCGCAGGTTGTCCAGGAAGATGGCGGCCACCCGCATCTCATTGCCGTCGGAGTGGCCCGCGGTGTGCGGCGTGACGATCACATTGGGCATGTCCCACAGGGGCGATTCGGCCGGCAGCGGCTCGTGGGCGAACACGTCGAGGTAGGCGCCGGCCAGTGCACCGCGCCGCAATGCGTCGATGAGCGGGGGTTCTTCCGCCACTTCGCCGCGCGCTACGTTCACCAGGCGCACGCCGGCGGGCAAGCGCGCGAGCGCGGCCGCATCGATGAGCCCGCGCGTGCGCTCGGTCAACGGGCAGCACAGCACGAGCCAGTCGGCCCGCGGCAGTACCTCACCGATGCGCTCGTAGCTCACCGTTTCGGATGCGGGCGGCTCGGCCGCGCCGTCGGTGCTTCGAACGGCGACCACGTGCAGGCCCAGTGCCGCAAGCAGCGAGGCCATGCCTCGGCCAATGGGGCCCCAGCCGACGATGACTGCGGTCTGCCCCGCAAGGTCGCGCGGCAGCCCGCTGCCCACGAGCGGCGCCCAGCTCCGGTTGCGCTGCGCCGCCAGCAGCTGCGGAAAGCAGCGTGCCAGCATCAGCACGCCAGCCAGCGCGGTCTGCACCACCACACCTGCGTTGGCGCCGGACGATGTCGTCACGGCTACGCCGCGCGCAATGAGGTCGCCATACACCGGTCGGTCAGCGCCCGACGAATGGGCATGCACCCATTTCAACGAAGGCGCGCTGCGCAGCGCATCGTGAAAGCGCTGGGTGTGCGGCAGCACCGCGTGCTTGGTCGAAAGGCCGGTGACGTCGCGCGAGACGAAGGCCACATCGGCATCGTCGCCAATGTTTGCCAGCACATACGGCTTGCCGCCGAGTGCCGCCTGCAGGCCGCCCCCGGCATGGCGCGCAGCCTCGGGCGACATGAGAATGCGCAGCGGCTGCATCGGTGTCTTCACGTGCGAGGCCGGGTCACTCGGCCGTGGCGCCCGATTCGCGCACGATGAGCTTCCACTTCTCGTACTCGCGCCGCGTGAACTGCCCAAACTGCGCGGGTGTACCTCCAACCGGGTCGGCACCCTCGCGCACCATCTGTGCGCTCAGCGATGGCAGCGTGTCGTTTACGGCTTTGTTGAGCAGCGCAATCACGGGCTCGGGCGTTCCCTTGGGCGCGAAGAATCCGAACCACGAGCCCGCAGAAAAATCCGGAAAGCCTTTCTCGGCCACCGTGGGCACATCGGGCAGCGAGCGCGAGCGCTGCAGGCTGCTGACTGCAATGGCGCGAAGCTTGCCGCCCTTGATGTGGGAGATGACCGAGGGAATGGTCGCGAACATGAACTGCACCCGGCCTGCGATCAGGTCGTTCAGCGCATTGGCGCCCTTGTAGGGTATGTGCAGCGTCTCGGCGCCGATGCGCTTGCTGAGCATGAAGCTCGACAGGTGCGACGACGTGCCCACGCCCGTGGAGCCGTAGTTCAGCTTATTGGGGTTGGCCTTGGCGTAGGCGATGAATTCTTCCATCGTCTTGGCGGGCACCGCGGGGTTCACCACCAGCACGTTGGGCACGTCGGCAATCTGCACCACCGGCACCAGGTCGGTGAGCGGGTCGTAGGGCAGGTTCTTGTAGAGCGTCTGGTTCACGGCCATGGGGCCGACCGAATTGACGATGAGCGTGTAGCCGTCCGCCGGTGCGCGCACCACGAATTCGGTGCCGATGTTGCCTCCACCGCCGGGCTTGTTGTCGATGACGAAGGGCTGGCCGAGCTTCTCGGACATCTGCTGCGTGACCGCACGCGCCAGGATGTCGGTGGTGCCGCCGGCGGTGAAGGCCACGACCACGCGAACCGGCTTAGAGGGGTACGCCGCCTGCGCTTCGGCACGGTGCGCCGTGACCAGGCCGCCGGTGAACAGGGCCAGTGCCGCAATGCCCGCGAGACTGCGGCACCGCAGGGCGATTGAATCAACGGATGATGAAAGCTTGTCTCGTGTCATTTTCTAGTTCCTCTGATGGGATGGTTTGATGCGCGGGGGCCGTCAGTCGCGAAAGCCCGGGTCCATGCGGTCCAGCTTGCGCAGCAGCGCGGGCCATTCCATAAGCCCGTAGGGGCGGCGCGTCCCGGGCTGGTAGTTGTTCCAGGTTTCTTCCAGGATGTGCTGCGGCACCTTCATCAAGGGCGTGTTGCACGACATGGCACCGATCTGCGCGCGGCAGGCCAGTTCGAGCCGGTGCATCCAGTTGAAGGCCTCGCCCACGCTGCGGCCCACCACCAGCGCGCCGTGGTTGCGGAAGATCACTGCTTCGCCCTGGCCCAGGTCGGCCAGCAGCGACGCCTGTTCCTCGGTGTTGAGCACCACGCCCTGGTAGTCGTGATAGCCGATCTTCAGGAAGCGCATGGCGGTCTGCGTGAGCGGCAGCAGGCCGCATTCGAGCGAGGACACCGCCATCGACGCCCAGCTGTGCGTGTGGATCACGCACGCCACGTCGGGCCGCGCGGCATGCACCGCGCTGTGGATCACGTAGCCGGCCTTGTTGATGCCGTAGTCCAGCTCGCCGAAGTCTGGCTTCGAGAGGATGTTGCCGTCCTGGTCGACCTTGATGAGGCTCGACGCGGTGATCTCCTCGTACATCATTCCGTAGGGGTTGATGAGAAAGGCGCCTTTCTCGCCCGGCACGTGCGAGGAGATGTGGTTGGCCATCATGTCCGACATGCCGTACAGGTCGACGAGGCGGTAGCAGGCCGCAAGGTCGACGCGGGCCTGCCACTCGGCTTCGGAGCAACGGCCCTTCATGGAAGGAATGTGGAGTACGCCGGGTGTGTTCATCGTGGTGTTTTCCTTTCGGAGGCTTCGATACAGAAGGAGCTCAGTCGCCGCCCAGCTGCAAGCGGCTGGGCAGGCGTTTTTCAATCGCGAACTTCAGCAGCGCCGCCGAGCGGAAGATGCCGTGCGCGAACTTGCCGTAGGGCAGCGTCAGGAAGAGCGCCATGACCACGCCCAGGTGCACCGCGAGCAGCAGCGCCATGAAGGCGGTGTCGCGCCAGGCGAGCAGCGCAAGGCCCGTCAGGCTGGTGAGCAGCAGCAGCGCGATGAAGCCGCGGTCCATCGGCCGCTGCGCAATGTCGCCGTGCGCGGCATTGCGCCGCAGGTTCATCCACAGCAGCCCGACCGGGCCGACCACCAGGCCGATGCCGCCGGCAGTGCCCAGCAGCACCGGCAGGCTGGTGAGCGCATAGGGCGCTTGCAGGCCGAGAAGGTAGTGGTACAGCGTTGCAACGCAGGTGGAGGCAAAGCACAGCACGAAGCCGTAGAAGGTGAAGTGGTGAAAGCGCCTGCGCCAGAGCGTGAAGCGGTCGTCCTCGTTGTTGCAGCCCTGGCCGTGGCCGCCGTCCAGGTACTTGAGTCGCAGCACGTCGTGCGCCGCCTCGGCGCTTGCCGCGGCGCGCACGCCGGCCACTTCGGCGGGCGCGCCTTCCTGTGCCGGCGACACCTCGCGCCAGAACCGGCGCGTGCCCATTCCCAGCGCGAACACCACCAGGCCGAACACCGCGCCGAACACCAGCGCCAGGAAGTTGTGCGGAAAGATCGCGTAGAAATTGCCCGCGAGCGGCTCATGCAGCAGCGATCCCGTCATTGCCACGGCCAACACAAGGAACAGCGCGAGGCCGGCGGCCAGTGCGAGCGCCACGGTCAAGCCGGCCTTCTTGTAGAGCGCGCCCATCGCGGGCGGCCACGCATAGTCGTGGTACGTCTGCATGCGCACCTGCGCCATGGCTTGCGGCACGTTCACCGCGAACTCGTGCGGCGGCGCATATTGGCAGGCATGCAGGCAGGAGCCGCAGTTGTGGCACAGGTTGGCAAGGTAGTGCGTGTCGGCCTTGCCGAAATCGAGCCGCCGCGTCATTGCGGGAAACACGGCGCAAAAGCCTTCGCAATAGCGGCAGGCATTGCAGATCTGCAGGATGCGCGCCACCTCGCCCTCGCTCGCAGTCAGGGGCAGGGCGGGGCGAATCGGAATCACGCGCGGCGAGGCGCTGCCGATGCCGTCTGCATCCGCACGGGCGCGCGCGACGAGGTCAGTGAGCTGCTGCAAGGGCGGCCTCCGGGGAATTCTTCGAAAGGTTCTTTGCCGCGTGCGCAGCCTGCGTGCCGGCGATGCGGCCGAAGGCCGTGCCGATGCTCATGCCCACGCCGGCCGTGTAGCCCTTCCCCAGCACGTTGCCGGCCATCATTTCTCCGGCCACGAAGAGGTTGGCGCTGGGCCGGCCGCCGAAGCGCACTGCGGCCGTCTCGTCCACCTTCAGGCCGAGATAGGTGAAGGTGATGCCGGGCCGCACGGGGTAGGCGTAGAAGGGTGCCGTGTCCAGCGGGCGCGCCCAGTGGGTCTTTGCGGGCGCGATGCCTTCGGTATGACAGTCGTCCAGGGCGGTGTGGTCGAAGTGGCCGACGCGGCAGGCAGCGTTGTAGTCCTGCACGGTGCGCTCGAACGCGGCTTCGTCCAGGCCGATCTTCCGCGCGAGTTCGCCGAGCGTGTTTGCCTGCGTGCCGGTGAACACCGGCGGCATGAAGCGGCCGACGGCCTTCTGGTCGATGACCGACCAGGCGATCTGCCCCGGTTGCTGCGCCACCAGCCGCCCCCAGATCGCATAGCGCTTGGGCCAGAAGTCTTCGCCCTCGTCGTAGAAGCGCTGCGCCTCGCGGTTGACCACCACGCCGAGCGACACGCAGTCGATGCGCGTGCAGATGCCGCCGTCGTACAGCGGCGCGCGCGCATCGATGGCCACCATGTGTCCCTGCGACGGATCGCCGATGCTGTCGGCGCCCGCTTCGATCATGTGCTTGAGCAGCACGCCCTGGTTGAAGCGCGTGCCGCGGATCAGGAAGTTGTCGGCCGGCCACTCGCCGCGCTCGTTCTGGCCCCAGGCTTCGCGCAGCCATTCGCGGTTCGACTCGAAGCCGCCCGAGGCCAGCACGCAGCTCCTGGCTTCGATGCGTTCCCCGGCTTCGGTGCGCACGGCCACGAAGCGGTCGCCGTCGAGTTCCACCGAGGCCACGGGCGTGTCGTAGCGGATCTGCACGCCCAGCTTTTGGGCGCTGCGGAAATAGGCGTTCACCAGCGCCTTGCCGCCGCCCATGAAGAAGGCATTGGTGCGCGCCACGTGCAGCGCACCCGAAAGCGGCGGCTGAAAGTGCACGCCGTGGCTGCGCATCCAGTCGCGGCAGTTGGAAGAGGCGCGAATCACCAGGCGCGCCAGGTGCTCGTCGGTGAGGCCGCCGGTCACCTTCAGCAGGTCTTGCCAGTACTCCTCTTCAGGGTAGGCGTCGATCAGCACGTCCTGCGGCGCGTCGTGCATGCAGCGCAGGTTGCGGGTGTGCTGCGAGTTGCCGCCGCGCCACTCCTTGGGCGAGGCTTCGAGCAGCAGCACCGAAGCGCCGGCCTCGCGCGCCATCAGCGCGGCGCACAGCGCGGCATTGCCGCCGCCGACGACCAGAACATCTATCACTCGTGGGTCTCCTTGCAATGCAGGAGACTTTAGGGAGCTGGGCCTTCACGCGAAAGGCCGAAAGAGGCAACGGGTGTTCAGTTTTCGAGAAGACTGGCGCCGGTCCAGCGGCCTTCGCGCACCAGGGCGCGGGCGGTGTCCGCAAGCACCACCCGGGCGGCGAGTGCGGCGGGCGAAAGCTCGTCGTCAGAGAGGCTGACGAGCAGGTTGCGGCGGCCCACATGCGCATCGCTGATCTGCGTGAGCTGCAGGTCGTCGCGGTCGTGCCGGGCCGTGGCGGCGCCGGGTTGAATGGTCGCGCCGTGGCCTGCGCGCACCGCGTCCATCAGCAGTGCGAGGCCGTCCACCTCGGCGACGATGCGCGGCGAAATGCGGGCGCGCGCAAACGCCGCCATCAGCGTGGCGCGCAAGCCGTGGCTGCCGCTGGGCAGGATGAGTGGCACATCGGCCAGTTGCGACAGGCGCACCTTGGTGCCCGTGGGGCGCCCGTCCAGCGTCGGCGATGCGATCACGAACAGCTTTTCAGCCAGCAGCGGCAGCACGCTCCAGCGCCGCGGCGTGTCGGTCTGGAACAGCACGGCCAGGTCGAGCTGGCGTGCATGCAGCATCGTCGTGAGGTGGCCCGACAGCGCCTCGACCATGTGCAGCCGCACCTCGGGGTAGCGCTCCTGCATGGCGCGCATCAGCGGCACGCCGAGCACCGTGGCCGTGGTGGGCGCCAGGCCCACGCTCACGTGGCCCGAGAGGCGCGCCTGCTGCGCCGCGCGCACGGCGTCGTCGGCATGCCGCAGCGTGAGCTGCGCCTGGTGCAAGAAGGCCAGGCCGGCATCGGTGGGCGTGACGCCGGTCGAGCTGCGCTGCAGCAGCCGCGTCGAAAGCTCGCTCTCGAGCCGGCTGATCTGCTGGCTCAGCGCCGACGTGACCACGCCCAACTCGACGGCCGCGCGGCCCATGCTGCGGAGTTCGCAGACCTTGACGAAGTAACGCAGTTGCCTCAGTTCCATGCCCGCATCATCGCGCAGGCACGGCCTCCGGTTGCCGCTTGCGCAGCAGCAACCAGCCGAACAGCGGGGCGGTGATGTACATCACCACCGAATAGATCGCGGCCGGCAGCGCGAGCTGAAAGCTGCCCAGCACGCTCACCGCGATGAAGATGGCCAGGGTGGAGTTGTGGATGCCGATCTCGTAGCTGATGGCGGTGGCAAGCGCCTTGTCCAGGCCCGCGGCCCGGCTCAGGTAATAGCCCGCCAGCAGGCTCAGCAGGTTGAACAGCAGCACCGGCAGGCCGATTTCGGCGAAGGTGGCCGTGATGGTCTTCCATTCGTTCGCAATGGCCAGCACCGTGACCACCGCGAGCACCACGGCGCTGAAGATCTTGGTCGGCTTTTCCATGCGCGCCGCGAAGCCGGGCTTGCGCGAGGCCACGAACATGCCGATGGCCACCGGCACCAGCACGATGGCGATCACCTCCACCAGCTTGCGCGTTTGCAGCGGCACCACCTGGCCGCCTTGCGCAAAGTGCCCGATGGCCCAGTTGGCGATAAGCGGCAACGTGACGATCGACAGCAGCGTGTTCACCGCCGTGAGCGAGATGTTCATGGCCACGTTGCCACCGAACAGGTGCGAGAACAGGTTGGCCGAAATGCCGCCCGGCGAAGCCGCGAGCAGCATGAGCCCGATGGCGAACACCGGCGACAGACCGAAGCCGACGATGATGGCGTAGCAGGCCAGCGGCAGGCCGACGACCTGCAGCACGAGCGCAATGGTCACCGCCTTGGGGTGCTTGAAAAGCCGTCGAAAGTCTTCCAGCGAGAGCGAAAGCCCGAGCCCGAACATCACCAGCGCCAGTGCGCCGAACAGAAACCGGGTCACGATGAGCGTAGCGTCCATGCCTTGTTGTCTCCTCTTTCTGGTTCTTCTAAAAAAATGGCTGCCGGCACCTGTCGCGCAGGCACTGGCAGCCGTGCAAACCGGAATCGGCGCGTCTTATTGCTTGTAGCTGTCGTCGATGCGGTCGAGCTTGCGAATGAGCGAAGGCCAGACGAACTGCCCGCCCAGGCCGCCCGTCTGCACCTTCATCGCCTGGCCCACGCCTTCGACGATCTTCGGGTTCACCTGCGTGAGTTCGCCGCCGCCCGACTGCGCTGCAATCTGGATCTGGCAAGTGTTCTCGAAGGTGTACATCGAAAGGAACGCGTCTGCAATGGTCTTGCCGCAAGTCAGCAGGCCGTGGTTGCGCAGCATCAGGAAATTGGCATTGCCCATGTCGGCCTGCAGGCGCGGCTTTTCGTCGTCGCGGAAGGCCACGCCTTCGTAGTCGTGATAGGCGAGAGAGGCCAGCACGAAGGTCGATTGCTGGCTGATGGGCAGCACGCCGTTTTTCTGCGCGCTCACGGCGATGCCGGCCTTGGTGTGGGTGTGCAGCACGCACTGGATGTCTTCGCGCGCGGCATGCACGGCGCTGTGGATCACGAAGCCGGCCGGGTTGACGGGGTAGGGCGACTCGATGATCTTGTTGCACTGCTGGTCGACCTTGACCAGGCTGGACGCGGTGATCTCGTCGAACATCAGGCCGTAGGGGTTGATGAGGAAGTGGTGCTCGGGCCCGGGAATGCGCGCGCTGATGTGCGTGAACACCAGGTCGCTCCAGCCGTAGAGCGCCACCAGTCGGTAGCAGGCGGCAAGGTCGACGCGCAGCTGCCACTCTTCGGCGGACACGAGCTTCTGGATTTCGGATTGGGAGTTTGCGTTCATGGGGGTTTCCTTTGTCGGGTGTCAGGCGGCGGCCGGCTCTTGCATCGCGGCCTTGTAGATGCTCTGCTTGGGTTGCGCCATCAGGCGCTGCAGCATGGGTTCGAATTCGCTGATGGGCAGCGTCTCGGCCTTGGGGTCGAAGGCCGGGTTGTCGTACAGCGCGCAGAACTCGGCCGTGCGCTCGTAGTGCGGGTGGCTCCTGAAGTTGTTGCGCATGTCGCGGTCCAGGCCGATGTGGTGAAAGAAGTAGTGGCCCTGGAAGATGCCGTGGTGCTGCACCATCCAGTGGTTGGCCTCGCTCACGAAGGGCTTCAGGATTGCGGCCGCGATATCGGGGTGGTTGAAGCTGCCGAGCGTGTCGCCAATGTCGTGCAGCAGCGCGCACACCACGTATTCCTCGTCGCGGCCGTCGCGCAGCGCGCGGGTCGCGGTTTGCAGCGAATGGGTGTAGCGGTCGACCGGAAAGCCGCCGTAGTCGCCTTCGAGGATCTGCAGGTGCCTGATCACGCGCGCGGGCAGGCCGCCTGCAAATTGCCTGAACTCGCCGCCGATCAGTTGCCAGTCTTCGCGCGTGCTCTGCTGCATGCTGGTGAAACTCGCCCGTTCGCTCATCTTGTGGTCTCCATTCTTGTGGGGTGCCGGCCACTGTAGACCCGTGCTTGACGTGCAACTGTCAAGGATTTGACAATGCAGGGGTCTGGAAAACCCCCGATGCCCGCTCCCAAGCCGCGCCTTTCCGCTTCGCACCTGGCTGCGATGGAGCGCAATCCGTGGTTCACGAGCATTCCGCGGCCGCAGCGCGAGGCCCTGCTTGGCGCGGCCGAACTCATTCATTTGCGGCGCGGTGCCATGGTGTTTCGCCAGGGCGATCCGGTGCATGCGGCAGGCGGCGGCTTCTATGGCCTGGTGGCCGGCACCATCAAGATATCGTCGCTGCGGCAGGACGGGCGCGAGGCCATCCTTGCGGTGCTCGAGGCCGGCAACTGGTTTGGCGAGATCACGCTGCTCGACGGCTCGCCGCGCACGCACGATGCCACTGCGCTGGAGCCGCTCGATCTGCTGGTGGTGCCGCCCGAGGCTTTCGCCCAGCAGATGCGCGACGTTGTCTTTGCCAACGCCATTGCCATGATGCTGGCCGCAAGGGTGCGCATGCTCTACGGGCTGACCGAAGATGCCACGCTGCGCAGCCTGCGCGCACGCGTGGCGCACCGCCTGCTGGTGCTGGCGCGCGGCGATGCCACGCAATCGGTGCAATTGCGCCGCACGCTGATGCTGCCGCAGGAAGCGCTGGCCATGATGCTCGGCGTCACGCGCCAGACGCTCTCGAAGGAGCTCAACGCGCTGGCGCGCGACGAGGTGATTTCGCTGAGCTACGGGCGCATCGAGCTTCTTTCGGTCGATGCGCTGCAGGCGCTGGTGCGCAGCGGCTAGCCCGGCGCATTCAGCGCGTGTTCAGGCGTATTCAGCGCAAGACGCGGCCGTCCGCCGAGATGCTGATCAGGTCGATGTTTCGCGAGGGATCGCGCAGGCCGGGCCGCAAGTTGATGCGGAAGCCGCCCACGTCGTAGTCGGTCATGGCCGTCATCACGCGCTGCAGGCTGGCAGTGGTGAAGCTGCGTCCCGCGCGCCGCACCGCTTCGCCCACCACCTTGGCGGCAATGAACCCTTCCAGGCCTTCGTACGAAGGCGTCTGGTCGGAGTTGTCGACGGCGGCGCGGTATTCCTTGACGATGGGAATGGCCGAAGGCCGGGGCGACGGCACCACCTGCGAGATGACGATGCCGCCGATGTCCTTGCCGAGTTCGGCGTAGAGCGGATCGATGCCCACGATCGAGAACGCCATGAAGCTGCCCGTGTAGCCGCTCTTGCGCAGCTTGCGGATGGCGTTGGCCGTGGTGCCCGAGAGCGACACCAGCACGATGGCCTGGGGCGTCTGCTGCAGCACGGTCTTGAGCGCTGCGTCGAGCTTGTCGCCACCCATGGGAACCATGGCCGTGGCCACCAGCGGCGGCACCTTGAGCTCGGTGACGGCCTGCTGCACGGCGGCCAGGCCCGCGCGGCCCATGGCGTCGTCGTCGCCCACCAGCGCGATGCGCGTCTGCCCCACAGTGGCGCACTGGCGCACGATCTTCAGGGCTTCGTCGATCATGCCGGGGCGCACGTGAAACACATTGGGATGGCTCGCCTCGCGCAGCGAATCGGCTGCGGCAAAGGGCGCGAACAGCAAGTTGCCCTGCTGCGCGGCAACACTGGCGCCGGCATCGCTGCTTGCGGTGCCCACAAAGCCGAACAGCATGTCGGCCTTGTCCGCGCCCAGCAGCGTGCGGGCGTTGGCTGCGGCACGGGTGGCGTCGTAGCCGTCGTCGAGTTGCAGCAGCTTGAGCTGGAGCCCGCTGGCCGCGTTGCGCTCGTTGAACTCGCCCACGGCCAGCCGGCTGCCGGCCGCAAAGGCCAGGCCGATCTCGCCGGCCGCGCCCGTCAGCGGCACCGACTGGCCCAGCAGCACGACACGCGCGCCGGCGGGCGCCTTGGTGGATTGCGAGAGCGCGGGGAGAGAAAGGCCGCCGCCCAGCAGCAGTGCGCCGGACGTCTTCAGTACTTGCCTGCGAGAGCTGTTCATTTGCCACCCTTTGTCAAAACTAGTAAAAAAGTGTAGCAATTTCGGTGCCTGCCGGGAAGGGAGCTGACCCGCGGTGAAGCCGGCATTCACCTGGGCGATCTGCTTGCGATACTCCAGCTCCAGGGGTTCATTCCCTTTTCCGTTCATCAGACGCATTACGTTTCCCCTGCCGTGGACAAAGCCTACAAATCAATCTGGGTTGCGCAAGTGAAGGCCGACATGCGCGGGCATCTTCCTTCGTTCCGCAGCGTCACGGTGCCGAAGGAGCACCCGGATCGTGGAATCTTCGTCGGCACGATGTTGTACCGAAACGCAGTGCGACCCGGCCTGGTGGTTTGGCTCGAATGGCAGCCGGGGCAGGGCGTGGAGCGCTGCTTCAATGTGCGCCTGGGATGGAGTCCATCGGTAGAGCGGCTTCCGTGTCTTCAGGGGCACGATCGAAGAATTTATTCGCTTCGGGGGCCGGATCCGATGTTTGAAGCCGCGGCTCTCGATCTGGAGCAGATAGAAGGCAAGTCCGCGATCGGCCACATGCCGATTGCCAGCCCTTGGGACCAGTTGCTGGCTGTCAAGGCGACTGCTCCGAAGGCGCAGATGGATGCAGCCATTAAGAAAGCCTATGGCGAGTCGCTTGCGCTCAGCGAGGAGGAGAGGGCGGTTGCAGTGTCCCGCGCGGTCACCAACGCGTTCGATCGTGTGCAGGCGGTGCTGCCGCGGTTCCTGTCAGCCGCGGCAATCGGAGAAAGTGCCGCCTGAGACCTGAGACCTGAGACCTGAGACCTGAGACCTGAGACCTGAGACCTGAGACCTGAGACCTGAGAGTTGGGTTCCCGGCAACGCCTCAGGCGCGCCGGAAGACCAGGTCCCATACGCCGTGGCCCAGCTTGAGGCCGCGGTTCTCGAACTTGGTCAGCGGCCGGTACTCCGGCTTGGGCGCATAGGCGTCGGCCGTGTTGCGCAGCAGAGGTTCCGCCGAGAGCACTTCGAGCATCTGCTCGGCGTAAGGCTGCCAGTCGGTGGCGCAATGGATGTAGCCGCCCGGGCGCAGGTGCTCGGCAAGTTTCTTCACGAACTCGGGCTGGATCAGCCGGCGCTTGTTGTGGCGCTTCTTGTGCCACGGGTCGGGAAAGAACACATGCACGCCGGCCAGTGAATCGGGCTGCAGCATGTGGTCGAGCACGTCGACCGCGTCGTGCGCGCAAATGCGGATGTTGCTGATCGACTGCTCGCCGATGCGCTTGAGCAGTGCGCCCACGCCGGGCTCATGCACTTCGCAGCAAAGAAAGTTGGTCTCGGGCATCACCGTGGCAATGTGCGCGGTGGCTTCGCCCATGCCGAAGCCGATTTCGAGCACTGTAGGCGCGGCGCGGCCGCCGAAGGCCGCGGTCAGGTCGAGCGGCTCGGGCTTGTAGGGCAAGAGGAAGAGCGGGCCCAGCTCGGCAAAGGCGCGGGCCTGGCCTTCGGTGGTGCGGCCGGCGCGCTTCACGAAGCTCTTGAGGCGACGGTGCAGCGGATGCGGTTGGTCGGCCGCGTCGTCGCTCGGCGGGGAATCGTTGGGCACGGTGTCGGGAAAGGTCATTACGGGCGGGAATTGTAGAGACCGCTCCATTCGGGCACCCAACCGGCCAGTGCCGCGGCGCATGAGCTGCCCCGCGCCGCGCCCAGGCCGAGCACGCGCGCGGCGGCGCCGAGCGAGGCCAGCGCGGCCTCGGGCGTGCCGGTGTCGATGGGGGTGGCGCCGTTCTGCTTGGAGAGCTTGTCGCCGTCGGCGCCGCGCACCAAAGGGGTATGCAGGTAACTTGGCGTGGGCATGCCGAGCGCGCGTTGCAGCAGGATCTGGCGCGCGGTGTTGTCCGCCAGGTCTTCGCCGCGCACCACGTCGGTCACGCCTTGCTCCGCGTCGTCGACCACCACCGCCAGTTGATAGGCCCACGGGCCGTCGGCGCGGCGCAGCACGAAGTCGCCGACCTCGCGGCTGACGTGCTGGCACTGGCGGCCGAGGCGGCGGTCGGTCCAGCAGAGCTCGCCCGACGGAAGCGCCGGTTGTTGGGCTTCGAATTTTTCCGTGGCAAAGCGCCACGCCCGCGCGGGCTTGCCGTGCAGGCCATTGCGGCAAGTACCGGGATAGACCCGCTCTCCATGTCGCGTGTGCGGCCGGCCGAGCCGGACCAGCGCCTCGTCGATGTCCTTGCGCGAACAGCCGCAGGGATAGGCGAGGCCGAGGGCCTGCAGCCGGGCAAGCGCCGCTTCGTAATGCGCGGTGCGCTGCGTCTGCCACACCGGCGCTTCGTCCGGCAGCAGGGCGCAGTCGGCCAGTTGCCGAAGGATGTGCTCGCCCATGCCGGGCAGGCAGCGCTCGGTGTCCGCGTCTTCGATGCGGATCAGCCAGCGCGCCTGCGGTCCGCGGGCGCGCACGTCGAGCCAGCTTGCGAGCGCGGCAACCAGCGAGCCGGCGTGCAGCGGGCCGGTGGGCGAGGGCGCGAAACGGCCGGTCTCACGCATCCGCGGATCAGATCACTGCAAGCGCCAGCGAGAGGCCCGAGAGGAAAGCGTCTTCCACCCGGTGGCCGGTGCACCAGTCGCCGGCCACGCCGATGCGGGCCTTGGCGTCCCACAGGTGGCTCTTGCCCACGGGGACTTGCGTCTGGGCTTCGGTCCAGCAGCGTGCCTGGGCATGCGTGGGCGCGGCATGGATGCCGGTGATTTCGGAGAAGGCGCGCAGCAGCTTGGCTTCGACGCGAGCGGCATCGTCGCGCAGGTGTTCTTGCGACCAGGTGGCGCTGGCCTGCAGCGTCCAGCGCTCGACGCGTTCGCGTCCGGGCTTGGACGACTCGCGCGCGAGCCACGCCACGCGGTGATGCGTGCTGCGCGCCGCATTCCATTGCGGGCCGAGGTGCGACATGTTGGCCTGGTTGGCCTGCGGAAAGGCGATCATCAGCGTCCAGCAGGGCGCGATGCGCACGGGCTCGATCTTCTGGCTGATGCTGGCCGAGAGCTTGCCGTCGCCCAAGAGCGCACGCGTGCGCGAGGGCGGCACTGCCAGCAGCACGGCATCGAAGCCCGAGTACACATGCTGCGAATCGTCCGCGCCTGCGGTGCGCAGTTGCCAGCGCTTCGGATCGAGCGCGTCGGGTTCGATCTGCGTGACCTGCGTGCCGGTCACGAGGTTGCCGCCCAGCGGCGCGGCCCAGTAGGCCACCAGCGCATCCATGCCGGGCTGGGCGACCCAGTGCGATTCGCGGCCCGGCAATGCCGCCTCGGCCACACGGCCGTGCGCGTCGAGCACGCGCACGAGGTTGGCGCTCCAGGGGCGGCAAAGGCTGGGCGTGGCTTCGAGTGCCAGCGCAAAGCGGGCGTCGCGCACGGTGAAATATTGGGCGCCGCTGTCGAAGCGGCCGAAGGCGGTGTCGATGCTCGCCATGCGCCCGCCGGGCGCGGCCTCGCGTTCGAAGACAGTGACCTTGTGGCCGGCCTGCACCAGTGTGCGTGCGCAGGCCACGCCGGCAATGCCGGCGCCCACGACGGCGTAGTGGCGCGGGGCGGCGGGGGTTCGGTGGCGGTCGGTGGCCTTTGCCTTCTTGGCAGTTGCGCGAGTGGTCATGAGGGACTCTTTTCTTGTGTACGGGAAACGATGGATGTGGTCGCACTCTACAACGGTCTGGGAGCGGGGCCTCCGACCAGGCGGCCTTAGCGGCCGCGGTGCCGCTCGAGCAGCGCGCGCCGCGTGGCCTCGTGGTCGAACTGCGCTAGCCACCATTCGAGCGCGCGCCCCGGCCCGCCCGCGCTGCGCACGCGCCAGGCGCAATGCATGGTCGCGAGCGGCGGCTGGCGTTCGGTTTTTCGCTCGACGAGGTGTCCGGCTTCGATGTAGGGACGCGCCATGGGCTCGGGCAGAAAGCCGCCGCCCAGGCCGTGCAGTTGCGCGTTGAGCTTGGCATGCATGCTCGGCACCGTGAGCACGTCTTGTCCGCCGACCAGGTTGACCGTCATGCTGGGCCCGCTGCGCACCGAGTCGGCAGCGGCCACTGCACGGTGCTGGCGCAGCACCGCATCGGTCAATGGCTCGGGCAGGCGCGCAAGCGGATGGTGGGGCGCCACGGCATACACAAAGCACAGCTCGCCGATCGGCCGGCTGCGGATGCCGGTGGCGGTGAAGGCGAGGCTTGCCGCGTCGAGCACGGCACCGATGGCGAGGTCGGCCTCGCCGCTGGTCAATGCCTCGATGGTGCCGAGCAGCGTTTCATCGCGCAGCTTGAGCCGCGTGGGCGGATTCAGCGCGAAGAAGGCGGTGGCCAGGTCGAGCAGCGGATCGCGTGCAATCACGCTGTCGACCGCGATGGTGAGCATCGGCTCCCAGCCGGTGGCAACGCGCTTCACGCGGTTGGCCACGGCATCGATCTCGCCGAGCAGCCGCGCCGCCTCGCGCAGCAGTTCGGCGCCCGCTTCGGTGATGCGAGCCTGGCGCGCGCTGCGGTCGAACAGCAGTACGTCCAGCGCGTCTTCGATCTGGCGCACGCGGTAGCTGAGCGCGCTGGGCACCAGGTTGAGCGCGCGCGCCGCGCCCGCAAAGCTGCCGGTGCTTGCCACGGTCTGCAGCATGGCGAGCGCGTCGGGGGTCAATACGTCTCTGGCGCTGGGCATTTCGGGTCCGTCGAGTGCTCGGTCGATTGATCAAATAATTTGAATGATGCCATCAAAACCGGGCGCTTTTGAGGGAGGGGTGCGGACCTAAAGTTCTTCACATCCGCTGCGCATCCGGCGCGGCATACGAAAGAAGGCCCGAGCATCCCCGACGGGAAGGGCCGCAGGAGTTTGACGATGTTGCAAGTCCGTAAATCACAGGAACGCGGTTATGCCGACCATGGCTGGCTGCGCTCGTTCCACAGCTTTTCTTTTGCCGGCTACTACGACCCGGCCCACATGGGCTTCGGCAACCTGCGGGTGATCAACGAAGACCGCGTGGCCGCCGGTGCCGGCTTTGGCACCCACGGCCACAAGGACATGGAAATCATCAGCTACGTGCTCTCGGGTGAACTGGCGCACAAGGACAGCATGGGCAACGTGGAATCGATTCCGCCGGGCGACGTGCAGCGCATGAGCGCGGGCCGCGGCGTAATGCACAGCGAGTTCAACCACAAGGCCGACGAGACCACGCACTTCCTGCAGATCTGGATCGAGCCGAACGTGCGCGGCATTGCGCCCGGCTACGAGCAGAAGAAGTTCAGCAATGACGAAAAGCGCGGCAAGCTGCGCCTGGTGGCATCGCCCGACGGTGCCGATGGCTCAGTGACGGTGCACGCCGATGCGCGCCTGTTCGCCGGCCTTCTGGATGGCGACGAAAAAGCCAGCCTGTCGCTCGATCCGCAGCGCAAGAGCTATGTGCACCTGGTGCGCGGCGAGCTCGACGTCAACGGCCAGAAGCTGTCGGGCGGCGACGCCGCGATGCTGCAAGGCGAATCGCAACTGACGCTTGGCGCCGGCAAGGATGCCGAAGTGCTGGTGTTCGACCTGGCCGCCTGAGCAGGCGCTTTCTTCAATTCTTGTTTTCCGTTTCTCTCAACTTTCAACAACCGAGGAGTTTCATCATGACAACCACTGCAATCAACGCAACCGCCACATCCAACCCTACCGCCGCGCAAGACACGCTGGCACTTGTAGGCCGCGTGCTGCTGGCGCTGCTTTTCGTGCCCGCTGGCTTCAGCAAGCTCATGGGCTTTGCGGGCACGGTGGGGTACATCTCGTCCGTCGGCGCGCCGCTGCCTCAGGTTGCGGCAGTCATCGCAATCGTCGTGGAGCTGGGCCTTGGCCTGATGCTGCTCGTCGGCTTCAAGACCCGCCTTGCGGCCGTGGTGCTGGCGGTGTTCACCGTGGCAGCATCGGTGCTGTTCCACAATTACTGGAGCATGCCTGCGGACAAGGCCTTCGTGAACCAGTTGATGTTCTTCAAGAACATTGCCATTTCTGGCGGTTTGCTCGCCTTCGTTGCCTTCGGTGCCGGCCGTTTCAGCATCGACAGGAAGTAAGCAGGCTTTCGCCTTTGCTCGTTCGCATCAACGACCCTCGCCATCACTTCAGGAGAATCAACCCATGCCAAATATCGTTGTCGTCTTTCATTCCGGCTACGGCCACACCCAGCGCATCGCCCAGGCGGTTGCCGAGGGAGCCAGCGCGCAGCTGCTTGCCATTGATGCGGACGGCAACCTGCCTGAAGGCGGTTGGGAAACGCTGGCCGCGGCGGACGCCATCGTCATGGGCTCGCCGACCTACATGGGCGGCGTGAGCTGGCAGTTCAAGAAGTTTGCCGATGCGTCGTCGAAGGTGTGGTTCACGCAGGGCTGGAAAGACAAGCTCTTTGCGGGCTTCACCAACAGCGCCACCATGAACGGCGACAAGGTCACGACCATGGCCTACCTATGGACGCTCGCGATGCAGCACAGCGGCATCTGGGTGAGCATGGGCATCCTGCCGACCAACAACAAGGCCGCCACGCGCGATTCGATGAACTACGTGGGCGGCTATGGCGGCCTGCTCACGCAGTCGCCTTCTGACGCGAGCCCGGCCGAGATGTTCAAGGGCGACTTCGATACGGCCCGGGCGTTTGGAGAACGCGTCGCCGAAGTGGCAAGATCGCGCGGGTAAAAACCCAGCCCACCACGGAGCCCCCCGATGACCGATACCGCCGCACAGACCCAACTGCTTCAACCGCACGACAAGGACCTTGGCGGTGGCTTCAAGGTGCGGCGCCTGCTGCCTGCGGCGCAGCGCCGTTCGGTCGGGCCGTTCGTGTTCTTCGACCACTTCGGTCCGGCCACCGAGCAGCCCGGTGCCGAGCACGATGTGCGGCCGCATCCGCACATCGGCCTTTCGACGGTCACCTATCTTTTCGAGGGCGCGATGATGCATCGCGACAGCCTTGGGAGCGTGCAGGAAATTTTGCCCGGCGCCATCAACTGGATGACGGCGGGCCGCGGCATCGTGCACTCCGAACGCAAGCCCGAGCGGCTCAAGGCCGATACCTACGTGAACCATGGCCTGCAGCTTTGGGCGGCCTTGCCGCAGGCGCATGAAGAGGTCGAGCCGAGCTTCGAGCACACGCCGGCCAGCGCTATTCCCGAGCTTGTGGAGCAGGGCGCGCAAGTGCGCGTGCTGGTGGGCGAGGCCTTTGGAAAGCGCTCACCGGTCAAGACGCTGTCGCAGACGCTCTACCTCGATATTGCATTGCCGGCGGGCGGCCGCTTCGAGCTATCCGCGCTGGCACGGGAGCTGGCCGTCTATGCCGTCGATGCCGATGCGCGCGTCAACGGCGAGATCATTGCGGCACATACGATGGTTGTCCTGCCGGACGGCCAGGGTGCGGTGCTGAGCGCCGATACGGCGGTGCGTTTGATGGTGATTGGCGGCGAGCCACTCGATGGGCCGCGCTACATCACCTGGAACTTCGTCTCCAGTCGGCGCGAGCGCATTCTGGAGGCGGGCTCCGACTGGGCCGCCCAGCGCATGGGCCATGTGCCCGGTGAGACCGAATTCATTCCGCTGCCGGGCAAGCCGTTCGGCGTGCGCGAGCCGGACGTCGGCACCACGCCGGTCTGACGAGCCCGCGGCGACGAAGGCCCCGCGCCTCGGAGCTCAGTTCTTGCGTTCCAGGTCGGGATCTTCGGCCGCGCGCGCGCTGGCATCGGCCGCGCGTGCGCTCAGGTCCGGCGCGAGCGCGCGCCGGCCGTCGAACACGAAGCAGTCGCCGTGATAGTGCGCACCGCCGACCTCTTCGAAATATTTCAGGATGCCGCCTTCGAGCTGCAGCACGTTCTCGATGCCTTCCTCGCGCATGAGGATGGCGGCTTTTTCGCAGCGGATACCGCCTGTGCAGAAGCTCACCACCGTCTTGCCCACGAAATCGGCGCGGTGCGCTTTCAGTGCGGGCGGGAATTCGGTGAACTTGGTGATGCGCCAGTCGATTGCGCCGTCGAAGGTGCCTTCGTCGACCTCGAAATCGTTGCGTGTGTCGAGCAGTGCGATTTCTCGGCCCTCGTCGTCGTGGCCTTGGTCGAGCCAGCGCTTGAGCGTGAGGGCATCGACTCCTGGCGCCCGGCCGGCTGCCGGCTGGATGGCGGGATGGTCCATGCGGATGATCTCGCGCTTGAGCTTCACCAGCATGCGGCGGAAGGGCTGCGTGGCCGACCAGCTTTCCTTGGTTTCGAGGTCTGCAAAGCGCGGATCGGCGCGCAGGCTGGCTACAAAGCTGTGGACGGCGTCGGCTGCGCCTGCCAAAAACAGGTTGATGCCCTCCGGAGCCAGCAGGATGGTGCCCATGAGGCCCAGCGCCAGGGCGCGCCCGCGCAGGTCTTCACGCAGCACGGGGCTGTCGTCGATGGCCACGAACTTGTAGGCCGCAATATTCAAAATCTCTTGCACGGGGCGGAATTGTAGGTGCCGCCGGGCCGCCCCAAGGCACCGAGCCTCCCCCTCGGGGGGTGGCGAAGCACACGAAGTGGCAAGCCGGGGGGCTCAATTTAGGGGATTGCCAACCCACATCGTGGAGTGCCGGTTTCTACAATGGGAGGATGTTTGTTCACCTGCGCCTGCACACCGAGTTTTCCGTCGTCGACGGCACCAACCGAATCGATGAAGTCGTCAAGGCCGCCGCTGCCGACAAGCAGCCCGCACTGGCCATCACCGACCTGAACAACCTGTTCGGGGCGATCAAGTTCTACAAGCAGGGGCGCAGCAAGGGTGTCAAGCCAGTCATCGGCGCTGAAATCTTCGTCGAAGGGTTGGGCAAGGAGCCCGGCGTGCTCACGCGCATCGTGCTGCTGGTGCAGAACATGGAAGGCTACCTGCACCTTTCAGAATTGCTGGCGCGTGCCTGGACCCAGAACGTGGGCCGGGGGCAATCCCAAGCCGCCTGCAAGCTCGAGTGGCTCGAAGAACTGCAGGGCGGGCTGATCGCGCTTTCGGGCGCGCAAGCCGGCCCGCTGGGCGCGCCGCTCTTGCAGGGGCAGGAAGAACGCGCCGCCGAATTGGCGCTTCAGTTGGCGGGCATGTTCCCGCACCGCTTCTACATCGAGTTGCAGCGTGCGGGCCGCCCCGAGGACGAGCCGCACGTGATTGCCGCCGTGAAACTCGCCGCGCGGCTGCGCCTGCCCGTGGTTGCCACGCACCCCGTGCAGTTTGCTGAACGCCAGGACTACGAAGCGCACGAGGCGCGCGTCTGCATCTCGGAAGGTGAAATCCTGGGCAACCCGCGCCGGGTGCGCAAGTTCACCGAGGAGCAGTACTTCAAGTCGAGCGCCGAGATGGAGGCGCTCTTTGTCGACGTGCCGAGCGCGCTTGCCAACACGGTCGAGATTGCCAAGCGCTGCAACCTGACGCTGGTGCTCGGCAAACCGCAGCTGCCCGACTTTCCGACGCCCTTCATCAGCGAAGGCGTGCGCATGCCGATCGACGAGTTCTTCCGCCAGGAGTCCTTCGCCGGCCTTGAGGAGCGGCTGGTGCACCTGTACCCAGACCCCGCCAAGCGCGATGCCGAGCGGCCGCGCTACGTCGAGCGGCTGGAGTTCGAGATCAACACCATCTTGAACATGGGGTTCCCGGGCTACTTCCTGATCGTGGGCGACTTCATCAAGTGGGCCAAGAACAACGGCTGCCCGGTGGGTCCGGGCCGGGGCTCGGGCGCGGGCTCGCTGGTGGCCTATGCGCTTAAGATCACCGACCTCGATCCGCTCGAATACAAGCTGCTGTTCGAACGGTTCCTGAACCCCGAGCGCGTTTCGATGCCCGACTTCGACATCGACTTCTGCCAGGGCAACCGCGACCGGGTGATCGACTACGTCAAGGACAAATACGGCCGCGAGGCCGTGAGCCAGATCGCCACCTTCGGAACCATGGCCGCACGCGCCGCCATTCGAGACGTGGGCCGCGTGCTGGACATGAGCTACATGTTCTGCGACGGCATCAGCAAGCTCATTCCGAACAAGCCGGGCCAGCCGGTCACCATCCAGTACCCGCCCGAGCCGAAGGTGGAGGGCGACAAGAACAATTACGCCATCGAGATGGAGCCGCAGCTTGCGGCCCGTATCGAGAAGGAAGAAGAAGTGCGCATGCTGGTGGAGCTTGCGCAAAAGCTCGAGGGCATGACCCGCAACATCGGCATGCACGCGGGCGGCGTGCTGATTGCGCCCGGCAAGCTCACCGATTTTTGCCCGCTGTACCAGCAGCCCGGCAGCGACTCGGCCGTGAGCCAGTACGACAAGGACGACGTGGAGGCCATCGGCCTCGTGAAGTTCGACTTTCTGGGCTTGGCCACGCTCACCATTCTCGAGATTGCCAAAGAGTTCATCGTCAAGCGCCACAAGGGGCAGGAGAACTTCGCGTACGAGAACATCAGGCTGGACGACCGCGAAACCTACAAGCTGTTTTCCGAGGGCAAGACGGAAGCGGTGTTCCAGTTTGAAAGCCGCGGCATGCAGGGCATGCTGAAGGACGCACGGCCCACGCGCCTTGAAGACCTGATTGCGCTCAACGCGCTGTACCGGCCGGGCCCGATGGACCTGATTCCGAGCTTTGTGGCGCGCAAGCACGGCCGCGAAGAGGTGGAGTACCCGCACCCGGCCGTGGCCGAAATGCTCTCCGAGACCTACGGGATCATGGTCTACCAGGAGCAGGTGATGCAGACCGCGCAGATCCTGGGCGGCTACTCGCTTGGCGGCGCCGACCTGCTGCGCCGCGCCATGGGCAAGAAAAAGCTCGAGGAGATGGCCGAGCACCGCGAAAAATTCCGCGCGGGCGCGCTCAAGACCCACGGCATTCCGCAAGACAAGGCCGACGAGATCTTCGACTTGATGGAGAAGTTCGCGGGCTACGGCTTCAA
The DNA here is from genome assembly GCF_037203865.1 of Variovorax sp. CCNWLW186. Lineage (NCBI taxonomy): Bacteria > Pseudomonadati > Pseudomonadota > Betaproteobacteria > Burkholderiales > Comamonadaceae > Variovorax > Variovorax sp. CCNWLW186. The sequence goes on from NZ_JBBCBO010000006.1 coordinate 231,125, forward strand.
CAAGTCGCACGCCGCCGCGTACTCGCTGCTGGCGTACCACACGGGCTGGCTCAAGGTTCATTACACGGCCGAGTTCTTCTGCGCCAACATGACCGTGGAAATGGACGACACCGACAAGCTCAAGGTGTTGTTCGAAGACGCGCAGAAAAACTTCGGCATTACCTTCGAGCCGCCGGACGTGAACCGCGGCAACTACCGTTTCGAGCCGGTTACCGACAAGGTGATTCGCTACGGACTGGGTGCCGTCAAGGGCACGGGCCAGCTGGCGGTCGAAGCCATTGTTCGGGCGCGCGAAGAGGGCGGCCCGTTCAAGAGCCTGTTCGACTTTTGCGTGCGCATCGACCGCCAGCGCATCAACAAGCGCACGGTCGAGGCGCTCATCAAGGCCGGTGCGTTCGACGCCATCCAGCAGAACCGCGCTTCGCTCATTGCCTCGGTCGACCGCGCCTTCGAATTTGCGGTGGCCACCGAGGCCAACGCGGCGCAGGTCGACATCTTCGGCGACAGCGAGCACGGCTCGGCCACGCAGGAGCCCGAACTGGTCGACGCCACGCCCTGGGGCGTGAAGGAGCGGCTCACCTACGAGAAAACGGCCGTGGGCTTCTACCTCTCGGGCCATCTGTTCGACGAGGTGTCGCACGAGGTGCGGCGCTTCTGCAAGCGCGAGATCGGCGACCTGATGGACACCCGCGAGCAGCAGGTGATTGCGGGCATCGTGAGCGACTTCCGCGTGATCAACGGCCAGCGCGGACGCCTGGCGATCTTCAAGCTCGACGACAAGTCGGACTCCATCGACGCGACCGCCGACGAGGCGCTGATCAACGCGAACCGCAACACGCTGAAGGACGACGAACTGGTGATCGTGAGCGGCCGGCTGCAGCCGGGCCGCGGCGGTTTCGAAGCGCGCTTCCAGGTGCAGCAGGTGTGGGACCTGGCCACGGCGCGCTGCCGCTTCGGCAAATTCCTGCGTGTGGCGGTCAACGGCAAGGCGCCGGACATCGCGCGCCTGGTGAAAGACTTTCCGCCGCGCACCGAGCAAAGCGAACACGGCGACCTGGTGCAGGGGCTGCCGGTGCGTCTGTCGATGGCGCGGGGCGGCGCGCAGGTCGAGTTGCAGCTTGGCGAGCGCGCCAAGTTCTTTCCGACCGATGCCGCGCTGGCAAGCTGGACGGCGCAGGCCGAAGCCGGAAAAGCCTCGGTCGTCTACGAGTGAGTTAGCGGCGCCGGATGTTCCTCAGGGAACATTCGGGCGCCGGGGCTGTCCATCTGGTTCTTCTCAACCAGGCCTTCAAAGGAGGACAGATCGAATGGCCCATGGCAAGACCGAGACCCTGAAGAAAACCACGCTGGCCATCGGCGTGTCACTCGTGCTGGCGCTGCCCTTGTCGCCCGCCCTTGCGCAGTACGCAGGCCCGAGCACCGTACAGAGGATGACCGTCAAGCAACTGCTCGACACCGGCAAGGACGACCAGCACGCCACGCTGCGCGGCTTCATCGTTTCGCACGACGGCGGCGAGCACTACACCTTTGCCGACGACACCGGCCGCATGAAGGTGGAGATCGATGCCAAGCACTTTCCGCCGGGCGTGAAGATCGACGACAAGGTGCGCGTCGAGATTTCGGGCGAGTTCGACAAGGATCTCGTGGGCAACAAGGCCGAGCTCGACGTCAAGCGGCTGAGCGTCGCGGCGGCCAAGTAAAGAGCGCCAGCGCTTTCGCTGCCTTTGGCGCGCAAGCACCGAAGGCAGCGGAATCTCAACCTTAGCGCTTGGGCCGTAGCGAGACGATCAGCGACGGGAAGATGCGCCCGTCCGTGTCGCGCGGCAGCTTGTCGGTCTTGCGCAGGCCGCGTTCGGCGGCTTCGTCCCAGCTGGGCAGTCCGCTCGATCGGGTCAGCTTGACGCCGACGATGGTTCCGTCGGGTGCCAGATTGACTTCGAACTCGGCGGCCGGATTGCCATTGACCGTTTCCGCATCGGGGAAGGTGATGTTCGGGCGAACGGCCGCGGCGATGCGCCCTGCATAGCCGCTCGAAGGCCCGGACGAACGCAGGGCCGTGCCCTTGGAATCGTCGCTGCCGCTCGCGCCCGCGAGGCCTTGCATGCGCTTGAGCGTTGCGGCGCGGTCGGCGGCGGCCTGCTTGGCTGCCGCTTCCTGCTGCTGTTTTTTCGCTTCGGCCTGCTTGGCCTCCGCTTCCTGCTGCTTCTTCTGTTGCTCGGCGAGCTTTTGCTGCTGGGCCTTCTTGCGCTCGGCCTCGTCTTCGGCGCGCTGCTTGGCTTCGAGCTCTTTCTTGCGCTGCTGTTGCTGGCGCTCGAGCTCGCGCTCCTTCTGCTCTTTTTCTTCCTTGAGCTTTTTCTCGCGCTCGAGCGCGATGTCCGGCGCGCGCGGCGGCGGTGCGGGCTCGGGAGCCTTCACCTGGGGTGGAGGAGGCGGCGGCGGTGGGGGAGCCGGCGGCGGTGGTGCGGGAGCGGGCGTGGGCGCCTGCGGGGCGGACAGGCGCGGCGCGGCCTGCTGCACCGTGGAAGACCACAGCTCCGCGTCGACCGCGCCTTCGTCGGCGTCGCTGCGCCAGCGCACTCCCCACGTCAGCGCCGCAATCAGGAGCGCATGCGCGACCAATGCAAGCAGCACCGCGCGCGGCGTGCCGCGCTGCGGCGGTGGGGCGAACTCGGGGCGATCCAGGGCGAGCGACATGCCTTATTTGCCGCCTGTGGTGGTGACGGACAGGCCCACGCGCTCGATGCCGCTGCGCTTGAGCTGGTTCATCGCCTTCACGACGGTTTCGTACTTGACGGACTTGTCGGCGCTGATGACCACGGGGCGCTGGTCGTCGCCACCCTGGGCGGTCTTCGCCGCGGAGCCGATCTGGGTCATGGGAACGGACGTGCCGCCGCTGCCGGCGGACGGGTCTTTCTTGATCTGCACTTCGTCATCGCTCTTGATGACGATCTCGATGGGCTTGTCGGGCTGCTTGTTGGCACGGTCGACCGAGGGCAGGTTGATCACGCTCGGCGTGATGAGCGGCGCCGTGACCATGAAGATGATCAACAGCACCAGCATCACGTCGATGAACGGGACCATGTTGATCTCGTTGATCGTGCGGCGGCCTCGGCCCCGGGATGAAACGGCGGGCATGCGCTGGGCCTCCGTTCAGCGGTTGCCCGGAGTCGCCGAAGCTGCCGTCGCGCTCGCGGCCGGGTGGGCCGAGAGGTTGCGCTGCAGGATGTTCGAGAACTCCTCGATGTAGGTCTCGAGCGCAATGGCGATCTTGTCGATCTCGCGCGCGAAGCGGTTGTAGCCCACCACCGCGGGAATGGCTGCGAACAGGCCGATGGCCGTGGCCACCAGTGCCTCGGCAATGCCGGGTGCCACGGTAGCCAGCGTTACCTGCGCGAGCGCGGCCAGGCCGGTGAAGGCGTGCATGATGCCCCAGACCGTGCCGAAGAGGCCGACATACGGCGACACCGAACCCACGGTGGCCAGGAACGAGAGGTTCTGTTCGGCCGCGTCGAGTTCGCGCTGGAAGCTCGCTCGCATGGCGCGGCGGGCGCCGTCGAGCAGCGTGCTGGCGTCGCTCACGTGGCGTTCGCGCAGCTTCTGGTATTCGCGCATGCCCGAAGCGAAGATGCGCTCCATGGGGCCGGCGAACTTGGCGTTCTGCGCGGCCGAGGCAAACAGCTCGTTCAGGCTGGTGCCCGACCAGAACTCGCGCTCGAAGTCGTCGTTCAGCGCCCGCATGCGACGCAGCGCGAAGTACTTGCGGATGATCGCGGCCCAGCTGGCAATCGAAACGATCACGAGCAGCAGCACGACCAGTTGGACCACGAAACTCGCGTGGAGGAGGAGATTGATGATCGAGAGGTCTTGGTTCATGGCTTGAAAGGTTGAGTCATGGAGCCGCCGGAGCGCTCGAGGGTTCCCGAAACTTGGGTCGGTATGCGCGCGGGGCGCAATGTGGTGGCGTCCACCCAGCCGATGCGGATGGTGCCTTCGCACAGAAGGACGGGCGCCGGGGCGCCTGTTCGCTCTTGCTCTGTTTTTGATAGCACCTGCTGACCGATTATCAACGACGCCGTACCCATTTGTCGGAGATCGGCTGTAACCAGCAGTTCGTCGTCGAGCCGGGAGGGGCGATGGTATTTGAGCTGGGTTTCGCTCACCACGAACTGGCCGCCGGTTTCCTCTCGGAGCTTTCGCTGCTCCACGCCCAGCGAGCGCAGCCATTCGGTGCGCCCGCGTTCCATGAACTTGAGGTAGTTGGCATAGAACACGATGCCGCCGGCATCGGTGTCTTCCCAGTACACGCGGATCGGAAACGCGTAGCTCATCGGGCCGGGTTCGCCATCATGGCCCGCAGGCGTTCGATGGATTCCTCGAGATGCGCCATCGAACTGGCGGTGGAAAAGCGCACGAACTTGCCGGTTTCGGCGGTGCCGAAATCGCGGCCGGGCGTCACGGCCACATGGGCGCGCTTCATGGTTTCGAAGGCGAAATCCCAGCTGCCCGAAATGCCGAGCTTCTCGGCCACGCTGGTGCAGTCGGCCCAGGCGTAGAAGGCACCATCGGGCACCACCGGCACGCTGAGGCCCAGCGCATCGAGCTGCGGAATGAACCAGTCGCGGCGCGCCTTGAACTCGGCGCGGCGGCGTTCGTATTCGGCAATGCTCGCATCCTCGAAGCAGGCCAGCGCCGCATATTGCGACACGGTGCTGGGGCAGATGAAGAGGTTTTGCGCCAGCCGCTCGACCACCGGCACCAGCGCTTCGGGCACCACCAGCCAACCAAGGCGCCAGCCCGTCATGTTGAAGTACTTGCTGAAGCTGTTGATGCTGATGACGTTGTCGTCGATGGCCAGCGCCGTCTGCCCGAAGGCATCGTCGTATGAGAGCCCGAGGTAGATCTCGTCGATCAGCGTGATGCCGCCGCGCTGCGACACAACGTTGTGGATGCGGCGCAGCTCGTCGGGCGCAATCGAGGTGCCCGTGGGGTTGGAAGGCGAGGCGAGCAGCACGCCGCGCGTCTTGCCGGTCCACGCGGCTTCGACCTTGGCGGCGGTGAGCTGAAACCGCTCGTCGGCCGTGGTCGGGATCATCACCGCGGTGCCATCCGCGGCGCTCACGAAATGGCGGTTGCAGGGGTAGCTCGGGTCGGGCAGCAGGATCTCGTCGCCGGACTCGATGAGCGCCAGGCAGGCCAGCTGCAGCGCGGCCGACGCGCCGGCCGTCACCACGATGCGGCGTGCCGGTACGTCGACGCCGAAGCGCTGCGCATACCAGCCGCTGATGCGCTCGCGCAGATGGTCGAGCCCGGTGGCCTGCGTGTACTGCGTGGCGCCGGCACGCACGGCGCGCGCGGCGGCTTCCTGGACCAGCGGCGGCGCGGTGAAGTCGGGCTCGCCGATGTTCAGGAAGATCATCGGCCGGTCGGTATGCGCCACCTCGCGCGCCAGCACGCCGGCGGCCTTGGCAACCTCCATCACATAGAACGGTTCGATGCGCTGTGCGCGCTTCGAAATTCTCACGTCCTGGCCTTGCCGGAAGTGCGGTCGGCCTCCACCTCGGCCGCGCGCAGTTGCGGCGCCAGGCCGTTGAGCACGGCGTTCACGTACTTGTGGCCGTCGGTGCCGCCGAATTCCTTGGCAAGCTCGATGCACTCGTTGAGCACCACGCGCCACGGCACGTCGAGGCAGTGCTGGAACTCGTAGACGCCGATCCACATCACGGCGTGCTCGATGGGCGATATTTCTTCGAATTTGCGGTCCAGCAGCGGGCGGATCAACGCGTCGAGCTGCTCGGCACCTTCGATGGCGCCGTGCAGCAGCGCGTCGTAATGCGCGGCGTCGGCCTTGTGGAAGCCCGCAAGGTCGCGCGTGAACTGGTCGATGGCGGCGGCGTCATTGCGGCCCACCAGGTGCTGGTAGAGCGCCTGCAGCGCAAATTCTCGCGCGCGGCTGCGGTTGGACTTGGCCGAAGCCTTGCGTGCGCCGGTGCTGGTGAGGCCGGTGCGCGCCTGGCGCGGCTTGGCGCCTGCTGTCTTGTTGTTGTCTTCGGTCATTTGAGGGAGGCCAGCAATTGCGCCATCTCGACAGCCACCTGGGCCGCATCGCGGCCCTTGTCGGTCTGGCGGGCAATGGCTTGCTCCATGTTTTCGGTCGTGAGGATCGCGTTGGCGATGGGAATGCGATGGTCCAGCGCGATGCGGCTCACGCTCGCGCCGGATTCGTTGGCCACCAGTTCGAAGTGGTAGGTTTCGCCGCGGATGATGCAGCCCAGCGCCACAAGCGCGTGGTAGCCGCCGCGCACGGCCATCGCCTGCAGGGCCACGGGCACTTCGAGCGCGCCGGGGACCTGCACATGATGGATGTCGTCCGCCGCCACGCCGAGCTTTTCGAACTCGGCCAGGCAGGCCGCGGCCAGCGCGTCCGTGATGTCGGCGTTGAAGCGTGCCTGGACGATGCCGATGCGCAGCCCTTTTCCGTCGAGCGGCTTTGCATCCGCTCCCTTGTTTGCACCTTGCATGTCGTGTCAGTCTTTCGTGAGGTAGCCGGCAATTTCGAGGCCGTAGCCTGCAGCCATGCTCGGCATGCGGCGGGGCGTGCCGAGCAGGTTCATCTTGTGCACGCCGCATTCGCGCAGGATTTGCGCGCCGATGCCGTAGCTGCGCAGGTCCATGCGACCGCGTTCGGGCGCTTGCGCGGGACGCGCGGTACCGTCGAACTGGGCCAGCAGTTCGCCGGCCGTTTCGCCGCAATTCAGCAGCACGGCCACGCCCTTGCCTTCGTTGGCAATGTGCGCCAGGCTGGCGTCAAGGCTCCAGGAGTGCAGCGAGCGGTTGATTTCGAGCGCGTCGAGCACCGAGAGTGGCTCGTGCACGCGCACCGACACCACGTCGTCCGGCGCCCACGTGCCGCGCACCAGCGCAAGATGCACGCCGCGGCTGGGCTTGTCGGTGAAGGCGTGGGCGGTGAAGGTGCCCCACGCGGTCTGGATTTCGCGGCAACCGACTTTTTCGACCAGCGACTCGGTGCGGCTGCGGTGCTCGATGAGCGCGGCAATGGTGCCAATCTTGAGCCCGTGCTCGGCCGCAAAAATCTGCAGGTCGGGCAGCCGCGCCATGGTGCCGTCTTCGTTCATCACCTCGCAGATCACCGAGGCGGGCGAGCAGCCGGCCATGGCCGCCAGGTCGCAGCCGGCTTCGGTATGGCCGGCGCGCATCAGCACACCGCCGTCCACCGCCTGCAGCGGAAAGATATGGCCGGGCTGCACCAGGTCGCTGGCCACGGCATTGCGCGCCACGGCGGCCTGCACGGTGCGGGCGCGGTCGGCGGCCGAAATGCCAGTGGTCACGCCTTCGGCCGCCTCGATCGAAACGGTAAACGCGGTCGAATGCTTGGCGCCGTTGCGGGACACCATGGGCGGCAGCTGCAGCCGCTCGCACATTTCGCGCGAAAGCGTGAGGCAGATCAGCCCCCGCGCATGGCGGGCCATGAAGTTGATGGCTTCGGGCGTGATGTGGTCCGCGGCAATGACGATGTCGCCTTCGTTCTCGCGGTCTTCCTCGTCCACCAGGATGACCATGCGGCCGGCGGCAAGCTCGGCCACGATCTCCTCGACCGGGGAAATCGGCGCGGGTGCCCGCGAACCGCGGGGCGCGCCGATAGGGGTGACGGAGGCGTTCATTCGGCGGTGTCCTTGGAATACGTGGAAGGAGTTGGCACCAGGACGCCAGCCTGGAGCATGCGCTCCACGTAGCGCGCCACGGTATCGATTTCGAGATTGACCTTGGAGCCGGCCGTGAGGCTGCCCAGGGAGGTGTTTTCGACGGTGTGCGGGATCAGGTTGATGCTGATTTCCGCACCGTCTTCGATGTCGCTCACGCTGTTGACCGTCAGGCTCACGCCGTTGATCGTGATCGAGCCCTTGTAGGCCAGAAAGCGCGCCAACGCCGGCGGCGCGACCACGCGCAGTTCCCAGCTTTCGCCCACGGGCGCAAAGTGGCTCACCGTGCCGATGCCGTCCACATGGCCCGACACGATGTGCCCGCCCAGCCGGTCGCTGGCGCGCAGCGCCTTCTCGAGGTTGATGCGGGCGCCTTGCTCGGTGAGGCCAGCGGTCTTGTCGAGCGATTCGGCCGAAATGTCGATGGTGAACAGCTGCTGCGCCGGATCGAGCGTGGTCACGGTCATGCAGGCGCCGTTGAGCGCAATGCTGTCGCCAAGGCCTACATCGTCGAGATATCCGTCGGGCACCGAAATGCCGAGTCTTTTGCCGTAAGAGGAGGAGGGGCCGAGGTCGTGGATGGCGGCGATGCGCCCCACGCCGGTAATGATTCCGGTGAACATTTGCACATTTTCGCAGATGCGGGGGCCCTCGGCCTTTCCGCGGCGCTTTGGCCGTGCAATCCGCCTCCGCTTGCCCGAGGCGGGCCGCTAGAAGCTGTCGCGCCCGCGCACCCGCGACACGACCCGAAGGTCGGGCCCGAGCATCTGCACAGACTTGAATTCGAGCGCCAGCGCGCCTTCCAGCGAGGTGAGCGGCCCTTCGGCGTGCAGGTGGCTCGCCATGTCGAGGCCGCTGCCGATGAGCTTGGGCGCCAGATACACCAGCAGTTCGTCGACGCAGCCTTCGCGAATGAGCGAGCCGTTGAGCTTGTGACCGGCTTCGACGTGGAGTTCGTTGACGCCGCGCGCTGCCAGGTCTTGCAGCATGGCGGCCAGATCGACCTTGCCGCTTGCATTGGGCAGGCAGGTCACGGTGGCGCCGCGTGCTTCCAGGGCGGCAGCGCGGGCTTCGTCGCGGACAGCCGCGTAAATCCAAACCGGACGGCCTGCTATGAAAACATGAGCATCGGGCGGCGTCTGCAAGTGGCTGTCGACGATCACCAGATACGGCTGGCGCGGCGTCTCGATCAGTCGTACGTCGAGCCGGGGGTTGTCTTCGAGCACCGTGCCGACGCCGGTCAGCACCGCGCTGGCGCGAGCCCGCCATGCGTGGCCGTCGGCGCGGGCGGCCTCGGACGTGATCCATTGGCTGACGCCGTTGGCAAGGCCTGTCTTGCCGTCGAGCGAGGCTGCGACCTTGAGGCGCACCCAGGGCAGCTTGCGGACCATGCGGCTGAAGAAACCAATGTTGAGTTCACGCGATTCGGCCGCGCCGGGGCCGGTTTGTACCTCGACACCTGCTGCCCGAAGACGGGCGAAACCCTGTCCAGCGACCAGCGGGTTCGGGTCAGCGAGCGATGCCACGACCCTGCCGATGCCGGCCGCGATCAGGGCGTCGCAACAGGGGCCGGTGCGTCCGTGATGCGAGCAGGGCTCGAGCGTGACGTAGGCGGTGGCGCCCACAACCGAATGGCCCTTGGCCGCCGCATCGCGCAGCGCCATCACTTCGGCATGCGGTCCGCCGGCTTGCTGCGTATGGCCCTGGCCCAGCACACGCCCGTCTGCATCGCACAGCACGCAACCCACGCGCGGGTTGGGATCGGTCAGCAACAACGCGGCCGAGGCCAACTGCAATGCGGTGGCGATGTGCTGCGCGTCTTGTTCGGGGGAAGGCATGGACTGCGAGAAGAATTAATTAACACCGGAGCCGCTGGATCATACGAGCGGCGGTCAAAAGCGGATGAACGGCAAACGGCATGCAGAGAGCCGCACCTACGCTCCAGTTTCGATGCAGGAATAAAGAAGCAACCGAAGTTGCAGGACGGGGGAGGACATCGAAAAATGGCTACATCAAGGCAGGCCTCCACGGGCTTTTCGCTCGTGGAGGTGCTCGTTTCCATTGCGGTGCTGAGCCTCGGTTTGCTCGGCTCCATCGGCATGCTGCTCACGGCTGTGCGAACGGGCAAGGAAGCCGCAACGTTCGCTGCGGCAGTCAACCTTGCTCGCGACCTCTCGGAAAAGGTTCGCATGAATCCGGGCGTCGCGGCCAGAAACGACGCGGCCAATACTTACCTCGTCGTCAACTGGAGCGCGGATTCCGGTACCGGCGGTGCCTCGGGTGGATGCGCGGCGGCCGGAGGGGCTTGCGATCCGGAAGGCCTCGCCGCTTGGGACATGGACGAATGGATGCGCCGCGTTGCCAAGGCACTGCCCGGTGCCCGCGTCAGCGTGTGCTTCGACGACAACCCTTGGAACGCGTCGGCCGGCGAATACGCGTGGCCATGCAGCCAGTCAGGCCGCAATGTGGTCGTCAAGCTCGGCTGGGTGCCGCACGCCGACGCTGCGGACGCAAAGCACGGCGGCAAGCCGCAGCGTGAGCTTCCGCCTCGCTTGGTGATGCAGCTGGTTTCCGGCTAGGCGAACGGCTGCCATGCGAGCCTCTTATCACCCAATGCGCCTGCGCCAGTGCGGGATGACCTTGGTCGAATTGATGGTCGCCGCCGCGATTGGCCTGATGGTGGTGCTCGCCGCCACGGCCACCTTCCTTGGCAGCCGGCAGCTCTTTGCCGCCAATGCGGAAGCGCAGTCGGTGGAAGATTCACTGCGGTTCGCGGCTGCCGTCGTCAGGGGCATGGTGCGGCAAGCCGGCTATACCGACTACGCACCGGACCGCGTCGGCTCCGACGGCACCGTGGTCATCGGCAGCAGCGCAAACCTGATGGCCTCGGCCGACGATCCATCCGACCTGGACATCGTCGGCGCGAGCAATGCGCGGGTGAGCTTCACAGGCGAAAGCCACGGCAGCCACAACAGCAGGGGCGTGAACGGAAGCGACTCGCTGCGGGTGCGGTTTTTCGGCCGCAGCCGCGCCGGAGGCGGCGACACCGAGCCCGACGGCACCATGGTCGATTGCATGGGCATCGCCCAGCCCGGGCCTGCTGATGGCGAGCCGTCGCTCGCCGATCGGGCGTGGAGCTTCTTCTTCGTGGCCGAAGCTGCCGACAAGGAACCCGAGCTTTACTGCAAGTACCGCAGCGACAAAGAGGGTGCGTTCAGGTCCGAGCCGCTTGCGCGCGGCATCGAGGTGTTCAAGGTCGTCTACGCCTACGACGGCAATGGCGACAGCGTGCCTGAACGCTGGCTCGATGCAGCACAGCTGGAGGCGCTAGCGGGCTCCACCGCCGGCATCAACAGTGAGTGGCGCAAGGTGGTCGGTCTTCGCATCGGCATGGTGGCGCGCAGTGGCCCCGGCATTGGTGGAGCCCAAACGCAGGTCGAACGTCTTTACCCCCTCGGCGCCGACTTTCCCAGCGTGAGCTTCATGCCGCCGGCGGACGGCAGGTTGAGGCGCACCTCCACCTTCACGGTCATGCTGCGCAACGTCATGAAGGAGCCGGCACCATGAGCCGGAGCGGCCCTTCGCCGCAGCGAGGCTTCTCGTTGATCGTGGTGCTGTTGATGCTGCTCATTGCGATGGTGCTGGGCATTGGTGCGGCGCAAGTCTCGCTCGTAGGCGAGCGAAGCGCACGCAACGACCGCGACACCGAAATCGCGTTCCAAGCCGCCGAAGCCGCGCTCGTCGACGCCGAGCGCGACGTGCTCGGCCCCAACCCAAGCGCGGCGCAGCGCCTGTGTGTTTTCAACGGCAAGGACGTCTCGGCCTTTGTCGCGGGATGCGGCGGCCCGGGCATTCACCAAGGGTTGTGCGCCCATGCAGAAGACGGCGCCAAGCCGGTCTGGATGACGGCTGATTTCGCTGCTGAAAGCACAACGTCGGTCGCCTACGGCACCTTCACCGGACAAAGCTATGCCACTGCCAGTGCGGCCGCAGGCACCCGCGGCGGCGCGCTCTCCGCACGCGCGCCGCGCTACATCGTGGAAGCGGTGCGCAACCACGGCGGCTGGCAGTCCAGCCAGCTGCAGAGCGCAAGTGCACGAAACGCCTCGCATCTTTTTCGCATCACGGCCATCGGCTACGGCGTGCGGGACGAGACGCAGGTAGTGCTGCAAACCAATTTGTACAAGCCGGCCGCCAGCCCGGGTTGCCCGTCCTGACTTTCCATCTTTTTTGCTGAAACGGAATCCGAATGCGTTCTCCTGAAAGTCGCTTGTGCCCGGCGGCAGCTGTTGCCGCGTGGGTGCTCTGCATCGGTACCTCTGTATTTGCAACGGACCGCGGCGTGGCGCCGGCTGTAGATCTCCCGAGCGAGCCGCTGTCTTCCATGGCGTCGCGCGTCGACGCGAACATGGTGCTCGATCTTGCGCTGGAGTTCTCGAACACCGGTGCGGCCTATCGCGGCAGCTTCGACTGGAAGAAGGTCTACCTCGGCTATTGGGATCCGATGGCCTGCTACGGCTACGCCCCCGCCGATGGCCACTTCAAGCGCGTGGCTCCGGCAACCCGACTTGCAGGCGGCGAGATCGCGTGCGCGCATCAATGGAGCGGCAACCTGTTGAACTGGGCCGCCACGTCCACCGTCGACGTGCTGAGGCTTGCATTGACGGGCGGCGACCGGGTGGTGGACGAAGCCGACCGCACCGTGCTGCAACGTGCGGTGCTGCCGCAGGATTTCTATCGCAGCGCCGGCTTCGCTGGGGCGAATGCGGAGGGCTCATTCAGGCCGAGGGCTCTGCCCGAAGCTGCGCTTTTCGCTCGAGCTGCGCGCGGCGCGCATCGATCGCCAGCAAGCGAGCCTTTTCATTGCCGTGCGTTGTCACCGAGAACCACTCGGCGATGCTCCTGCCATCGATCCCACCGGTTTTGGCCAGCCAGTAGCGGGGCAACTCATCGGCGCCCTTGACGCACGAGACCCCGGGAATGCCCGAGCTGTTGTTTTTTCTGAGGATCTCGACGATGGGAATGGGCTCGGGCAGCTTTCGTTTCGACCTGGACGCCGTGGCCTTGGCGGCATTTGGCGCCTTCTGTGTGGTCGCCCTCACGCTTGCTTCGGCGGGATGAACGTTCCGCAGTCCTTTCATGGCCTCCAGTTGCTTCTCGCGCTCCGCCATGGCCAGGCACTCCGCCTGGGCTGCGCCGTAGCGGCCCACGCCGAAGGACTTGGTCAACAGGCGATCAGCGCTCACACGGGTGATCGCGTGCCAGCTCATGATTTCGCCCTTGGCGTTGAAGCGGAAGGTCACGCCGGAGACGCCGCTCTTGTTGGTGGTGCGCAGGTTCTGCGCCAGTTCGCTTCGCTCGGGCGGCAGATGGTTGCGCACGATCTCGTCTCGGTAGGCCTGCGCGCACGCCAGTGCAGCGGCCTCGCCGCCATACCGGCTGAAGGCGAAGCTCCTCATGAACCGCGTTCCCGCGCGGCTCAGGGTGACTCGCCAGCTGTTGGCTACGCGGAAGATGCCGTACATCGCCGGCACGTTGTAGAAGTTGCGGCCACCCGACGCCGATGGCGCTTCGTGCGTGTTCGCGGGCCCTGGACCTGCATTCGCGCCGGCATCGCTTGCCGAGAGGGATTCGCTCTGCTTCATGCTGCTTGTCTGAAGTGGATTTCAGCCGAGGCCCGGCCTCGACCGGACGAAGGGCTCTTGCTCATGGGCGTACGCGAAATGTGTCTCGGCGGAAAGCTGCGGAGCCCGATCAAAAGCTTGCGTTGAGATTGAACCCAAAGGTGGTCCTGGCCGTGCGATACCCCTCCGGCTTGCGGATGGGCGCCCCCATGAAGAAGTCATAGCTCAGCTTGCTCCACTGCCCCCGCACGCCAATGACCGCACCTGCGAGGCTCCGGCCCAGCAGGTCCACAGTCGAGCGCCCGCCCACATGCCCGTAGTCGGCGCCGACATACAGCTCCGCGCCGCTCTGTCCCACGGCCCATCCAACATCGTTGCGAATCAGCCAGCCCCGCTCGCCCATCAGGCTCGTCTCGCCGTCGAAGCCGCGCACCGTGTAGCGCCCGCCGATGGCGAACCGGTCCTGCGACATCAGCGGCGTGCGGTTCCACTGCGCGCGGATCAAGCCCGAATAGCGCAGCTTCTGCGCCCCCAGCTTGAACGGCGCATTCAGGCTCACTTCGGCCGTGTACAGCTTCATGCGCGAAGTGCCTTCGCCGAACTCTTCTTCCGGCGCCGCGATGGAACCGAAGCCGCCCGTGCCGTGCTTGAACGCCAGCGTGCCCTCCAGCGTGGCCTCGCCGATGAACTCCTTGTGGTTCAGGCCCAGCTCCCAGCCGCCCACCACCCGGTGCTGCACATCGACCTCGGTGTCGTCCACGAAATTGCGCGATTCCCTGCGGAACCCCTTGAGCGCCAGCGTCGTCTTGCGGCTCTGGTCGCGGTACAGCAGGCGCGAGAGCTTCACTTCGGCGTTGTTGGTCTTGCCCGCATACACATAGTCCTGGTTCAGCCCGGCCACGCTCTGGTGGTACTGGCTGTTCGAGGCCGTGAACCCCAGCATCCAGTAGCCGTACGGCAGCGAGTAGTGCACCGTCTGGCCCTCGGTGCCGTAGCTCGGCAGATCCTCGGCCGGCGGCGTGACGCCGAAGGTGGCCCAGATCGGATCGGTGCGCGCATACCAGCTGCCGGGCATGGCGACGGTCTCGCAGACCTGGACATCGCCGCCGCTGCAGTGCTGGTAGCTGCGGTCGGCGCTGTTGGCCGGGCTTCGCAGGTAGTAGGCGCGGAACTGCGCGAGCGGGTAGTCGGGCGACGGGATCAACAGGCGCACGTTGGCATTGCTGCCGGGCGCCTGGGGGTCGGTGGCGGGGACGCCGGCCCAGCCGTTCCAGCCGATGTCGGGGATCCGCTCGAAGCCGCCGATGCTGAAGAGGACTTCGCTCGCCGCATAGCGCACGCTGCTGCCGGGAAGCGCGTATTCGACGATGTGCTGGTCCGATCCGGGCTCCAGAGTCCAGGTCACGCCGCCGTTGGTGTTGCTCAGCGTGGCCGTCTTGATGTCGACGTTGCGGGTCGCCTCGATCGTTGCGGCGTGGTTGTTCACGGCGCCGGCCGAGCCAGTGGCATGGCCCGCCGCATCGAGGCCGCCGCCGATGAAAAGGTCGCCGTCGCTGAAGATCAGCGATCCGTCGCGGTTGTTGACGGTGGTGGCGCCAATATCCAGGCGCTGGCGCGCGGCAATGGTGGCGGCGCTGGTGGCGCCGTTGGCGGCGGTCTCGGCCAGGTTGTTGAGCGTGCCGACACCGATGGAGATCTGGTCGCCATAGATGCGTCCAGTGCCGATGTTGGTCAGCGTGCCTGCGTCGATGCGGGTCACGACACCGTCGATCACGCCCCGGTTGGTCACGGTGCCCGTGGCGCTCAGGTGGGTGGTGGTGCCCTGGATGTCGCCAGTGGCGGTGTTGTCGATGTTGGCGGCCGCGAGCGACAGAGCGTTGCCGGCGGCGATCCGACCGCTGTTGCGGATGTTGCCAGTGGTGGCGATGCCCAGGTCGCGATTGGCGATGGTCTCGCTGCCGGCGGCGAAGACGGCGTCCTGCGTCAGGACCAGGCGCATGTCCTGCTGGGAGAGCAGCCGGCCGGTGTTGGCGAGCGAGGCTGCGTCGACGACGAGGGCCTTGCCGGCGAGCAAGGTGCCGCCGTTGGCCACGCTCAGGGTCTTGGCACCGGGATTGGCGGCATTGGGATCGACGATGGCCAGCGTGTCGCCGGCATGGATCAGGCCGCCGGCGCCGTTGTCGATGCGGCCGCTGCTGGTGAGGGTGGTGTTCACATCCGCCCGAATCGCGCCCGCGGTGTTGTCGACGGTCGTGGCGGCGATGGCGACGTTCTGCCCTTCGATGCCTTGTTCGGCGCCGGAGGTGAGGCGGTTGTCGATGCTGCCCGCGTTCAGGGTGGTCGTGGCAGTCGAGCGGATCAGGCCGCCGACGTTCGCGATGCTGCCGGCGTTGATGCCCACGTCGCCAACGGCCAGCGTCTGGCCGCCGCTGTTGTCGTAGCCTGCGCCCTGGGTGTGGATCGCCACCGTGGACTGGCTGAGCACCAGGCCGCCACTGGTGTTGGTGAAGGCCTGCGTGTCGGCGGTCAGCGCACCATTCGCGCCGATGAACCCGGCCGTGTTGTTCACCGCACCCGTGTTCAGCGTCAGCGTGCCGCCGCTGGTGATGCCGCCCTGGCCATTGCTGTAGCCCGCCGCATTGGTGTTGCTCAGGCTCTGACCGTTCGTATGGATGGTCATCGCGGCGCCCGACTGGACCAGGCCGGCGTCGTTCACCAGCGCGCCCGAGCTCACCGCCACCGTGGTGGTCGCGGCCAGCGTGCCTTGCGTGTTGTTCAGCGTGTTGCCGTGCGTGTCCACCACCAGGCTGTTGCCGAAGACTTTGCCCGATTGGTTGCTCAGACCGCCATTGCTCAAGGTGGTCGCGCCGCCGGCTTGCAAGGTGCCGCTGTTGTTCGTCGTCGCGCCCGTGGTCGTGACATTCAGGTTGCCGGAGACGGCGGCGGTTGTCCCTGCGCTGTTGTCCAGGCTGGCCGCGGTCAGCGTCGTGTTGCCGTTCGCGGCCAGGGTGCCACCCACGTTGGTTGCGGCCCCGCCGATGGTGGCGCTCAGATCGCCGACCGCGGTCACACTGCCCGCGTTGTTGTTCAGGCTGCCCGCCGCGAGTGTGGTGTTGCCGCCCGCGAGGATCTTGCCACCGGCCGAGTTGTCGAGTGGTCCGGTGGCCGTGAGGCTCAGGTTGGAGGCACCGCCCGCCTGCAGCGTACCGCCCTGGTTGCTCACCGAGCCTGCACTCGCAGCGATGGCACCGTTGCTCGCGATGGTGCCGGCGTTGTTGTTCAGCAGGCCGCCCACAGCCAGGGTCGTGGCGCCCGTGCCGGCCTGGACGAGGCTGCCGCCCTGGTTGCTCAGCGACCCCGCGCTCAGGTCGATCTGCTGGACGTAGGTGGTCCCGCCGTCCTGGTTGAAAGCGCCCGACAGGGCCACCGCCAGCGCGCCGTTGGTCGTGATTTGGCCGTTGCTGCCGCTGTAGTTGCCGCCCGCGATGGCGAGCGTGCCGGCGCCGGCATGCTCGATCTTGCCGCTGGTGTTGGTGATGCTGGCGCTGTTCAGGCTCAGGTCCTGGCCGTTGCTGGCGATGCGCCCGCCGTCATTGTTCAGGGTGCCACTGGTGGCGATGGTCGTTGCGCCCGTGCCTGCGTTCACCTTGAGGCGCTCGACGGCCTCACGAAAGTTCGCTCCAGCGTTTTCAGGCTTCGGCAACGTCATAGACCTTCCAATGGCTTGCTTCTCGGGCTGAAGGCTTCGGTGCCTAGGCGAACGGGGGTTGACGGTTCTCAGCTGTTTGTCAGTCCTCAAGAGATCCGTATCGCAGGCACTCTGCGCAGTTCAGGCTGCAGCTGTGCCATGACATTCGTTCTGGCGTTCTAGGTCGGCGCGATGCCCAGCGGAAGTACACCCTCTCAGCCAACCTCATCCAGATGTGGCTGACGCAGTTCGACCGCGGCGAGCTCAGCAACGAGGAGGTCGAGGCGGCTCTTGTGGCCGACTACGAAGCGAAGATCGCAGCCTTGGAGCGCAAGGTTGGTGAGCTCCGAAGGACAAGAAATCTCGATGTACAGGATCGCTTTCACAACCCGTGCGGCGCCATCTTTAGCTGCGTGTTCAGAATTGACAGATGGCGACAAGGGCTTCGGCGCCGGATGTCTCGCGCTGAAGGCCTAGTCGGGCCGCAGGGCGTCGATCGTGGTGTCGGCATCGGGCCGCGCCAGCGTCTGCAACCCCGATGTGCGGGGCGACTGCGGAAGCGGCGTCTGCGGCAGCGGTGGCAAATGAACTGGCGCCGGGGGCTTGCCTCGACGCCTTTTGCTCAAATGTCCCGCAACAGCTGCCTGAACTCGTCCACGTCCTCGAAGCTGCGGTACACCGAGGCAAAGCGCACGTAGGCCACCTTGTCGAGCTTCTTGAGCTCGCGCATGACGAGCTCGCCGACCTTGGTCGAATCGATTTCGCGCAGGCCGCTGGCCAGCAGCTTCTGCTCAATGCGCAGCAGCGCGTTGTCGATCTGCTCGATGCTCACCGGCCGCTTGCGCAGCGCCAGCATCATCGAGGCACGCACCTTGGTCGAGTCGAAGTCGGCGCGGCTGCCGTCCTTCTTCACAACGACCGGAAAGTTGACGTCCGGCCGCTCGTACGTTGTAAAGCGCTTGTCGCAGGCGCTGCACTGGCGGCGCCTGCGCACGAAGTCGGCGTCTTCCGAAACACGGGTCTCGACGACCTGCGTTTCAAGATGACCGCAAAAAGGGCATTTCATGCGGCCAGGTCTTGCGGACGATCAGCGGTAGACAGGGAAGCGGCTCGTGAGCGCGTGCACCTTGGCGCGCACTGCGTCGATGTTGGCCGCATCGCGCGGGTTCTCGAGCACGTCGGCCACCAGGTTCGCCGTGATGCGGGCTTCTTCGTCCTTGAAGCCGCGCGTCGTCATGGCGGGGGTGCCGATGCGCACGCCGCTGGTCACCATCGGCTTTTCAGGGTCGTTGGGGATCGCGTTCTTGTTGATCGTCATGTGGGCGGCGCCCAGCACGGCTTCGGCTTCCTTGCCGGTAATGCCCTTGGAGCGCAGGTCGACCAGCATCACGTGGCTTTCGGTGCGCCCGCTCACGATGCGCAGGCCGCGCTCGGTGAGGGTGTCGGCCACGATCTGGGCGTTCTTGACCACTTGCTGCTGATAGGCCTTGAACTCGGGCGTCATGGCTTCCTTGAACGCGACGGCCTTGGCGGCAATCACGTGCATCAGCGGACCGCCTTGCAGGCCCGGGAAGATCGCGCTGTTGATGGCTTTCTCGTGCTGCGACTTCATCAGGATGATGCCGCCGCGCGGGCCGCGCAGGCTCTTGTGCGTGGTGGAGGTCACCACGTCGGCATGCGGCACGGGGTTG
Organism: Variovorax sp. CCNWLW186; assembly: GCF_037203865.1. NCBI lineage: Bacteria > Pseudomonadati > Pseudomonadota > Betaproteobacteria > Burkholderiales > Comamonadaceae > Variovorax > Variovorax sp. CCNWLW186. The sequence goes on from NZ_JBBCBO010000006.1 coordinate 249,846, forward strand.
GGGTACACGCCCGCGGCTACCAGGCCGGCGTAGTGAGCAATGTCGACCATGAAGATCGCGCCCACATCCTTGGCCACCTTGGCGAAGCGCTCGAAGTCGATGCGCAGCGAATAAGCCGAGGCGCCGGCGATGATGAGCTTGGGCATGTGCTCGTGCGCCTTGCGTTCCATCGCGTCGTAGTCGATGGCTTCGTTGGCGTCCAGGCCGTAGCTCACCACGTTGAACCACTTGCCGCTCATGTTGAGGGGCATGCCGTGCGTGAGGTGGCCGCCTTCGGCCAGGCTCATGCCCATGATGGTGTCGCCGGGCTTCAAGAAGGCCAGCATCACGGCCTCGTTGGCCGATGCGCCGCAATGCGGCTGCACGTTGGCGGCGTCGGCGCCGAAGATCTGCTTGATGCGGTCGATGGCCAGCTGCTCGGCCACGTCGACATGCTCGCAGCCGCCGTAGTAGCGCTTGCCCGGATAGCCTTCGGCGTATTTGTTGGTGAGCTGCGAGCCCTGCGCGGCCATGACGGCCGGCGAGGCGTAGTTTTCGCTCGCGATGAGCTCGATGTGGTGTTCCTGGCGCGCGTTTTCGGCCTGGATGGCAGCCCAGATTTCGGGATCGGTCTGTTCGACCAGGATATTGCGTTGGTACATGGCAGTCCTTTGAAGACGAGGTCCTTGTTCTTCAACCAAACAAGGGCTGCCCAGGCGAACGGCTGAACGCCTGAATGGATGCCAGGCGGCACGCTTCCCAGTGGTATTCCACGTCAGCGCGTGGCACCTCTGGAGGTGCTGCGCCTATCGCCAGTCGCGTACGGAACGGAGTGTAGCTCACCCCATGGTTTTGCCCATGGGGCAGGGGCTCAGGAAACCTCGGAAAGCAGTGCGACTTTTTGAGGATCGGCCACCACCGGCTCGGCCGCTTGCTCCGGCTTCGGCGGTACAGCGATGGGGATTGGCTGCGCGCGAACGATGGGCGCCGTCGTGGTCGGAGGATTGCGGCCATTGGCCACCTGCAGCAGCCGCTCGTGCTCGGCGAGGACCTTGTTGGCATAGCCGCCGTCGTCGTCGAGATTGGCTGCGCCCACGTAGTAGCGCAGGCCGCCTTCGAGCGAACCGGCGCGGGCGATGCATTCCTGCAGCACTTTCACGCCGACGCGCATGTTGGTCACGGGGTCGAAAGCAGTGAGCGTGCCGCCGGCGCTTTCGTATTTGTCGCCGTGCACGCGGGTCATGACCTGCATCAGGCCCTGCGCGCCCACGTGGCTCTGGGCGAACGGGTTGAAGCTCGATTCGACCGCCATGATGGCCAGGATCAGCGTCGGGTCGAGCTTGGTGCGCTTGCCCAGTTGGTACGCTTCTGCGACGAGCACGCTGAGGGGCTCGGCCGCGACACGGTACTTCTTGCTGAGCCAGTAGGCCACCGCGGCCTGCTGCTTGGGCAGGTCGCCGGGGCTCGCGGCCGTGGTGCGCACAATCGCGGTCGGCTCCAGGTCGGTGGGCTCGGGCGCGGGCTTACGCGACTGGAGCCAGCCCATGAGCTGCTCTTCGCCGGTCTGGCGCAGATCGGGCCGTGCCACCAGGGCGAGAGCCGCAAACACAATAGCCAGGCCGACCAGTGCAAACCCGTTGTGGGTGATCTCAAAAAAGCCGTCTGCCACATCGGACGCAAAGGTCCTTAGCCCGCGGGCTGTGGCATCAAACGCCTTGTTCATCGCTCTTCCTTTCTATGCGGCACCTGATCGCAGCGCCCGGAGGGCGACGGATAAGGCAGCGGCGCTTGATTGGTACGAATCAGGCTCCGCGCATGGAGGTGTAGGGTGAGGGCGCGGCGACCTGATCAAGCCGGGGGGATTCGGCAGCGGGTTCAGGGGCCCCTGCTGGGTCTGGGGCAGGCCAGGGGCAGGCGGATTCTAGCGTGGCTAAATACTCGGTCAAGCATAAGGATCTATTTCCTTATGTGATTACATATTTAAACAAATCCAACTTTTTGATTCGAAGCACAAGGGAAATCCCTTGGGGCCAGGCATTGCAATGCAGGCGTGCGGCGCCTAATCTGAACACGCCTGAGTTCTCAGGCGGTTTTCCGAAATCCGGCAGCCCGAGGTGCAAGTCAAGGGCTCGAACGATGGAGGATCCATGGCGGCAATCTCTTGCTGCCAGCACGGCAGGAACCATTGACTTCCGGTCGCGCGAAACGATGGCATGGGTCTTATGCCCGCCATCAAGCCCGGTAATGAGACTTTCGTCGAATTGCCGGGCTTTCTTGTTTCTGGCTTTGCTTCTCTTTGCGGCACACTCCCGCGATGGATGTAGCTTCGCTCAAACAAAATAAATGGATGCGGCGTGGGATCGTCGCCTTGCTGGTTCTTCTGGCTTTGTGGGCCATTGCGTGGCTGGCTGTTCCGCCCATCGCCAAGAGCCAGATCCAGAAGATCGCAAGCGAGAAGCTCGGCCGGCAGGTCACCGTGGGCAAGATCGACTTCAAGCCCTGGACCCTCGAGCTCGCGCTGAACGATCTGAGCATTGCCACGGCCGACGGTAGCCGGCCCCAAGTGGCCATCAAGCGAATCTACGCCGATGCCGAGCTGCAGTCGCTCTTGCGCCTGGCGCCCGTGATCGATGCGGTGTCGGTCGAGTCGCCGGCCTTCCTCCTCACGCACCTTGCCGACGGCAAGTACGACATCGACGACATCGTGGCCAAGCTCGCGGCCGGGCCGCCGCCCGATCCCAAGGCCGAGCCCGCGCGCTTCGCTATCTACAACATATCCATCAAGAACGGCGCCGTCGATTTCGACGACCAGACCGTCAAGCGCAAGCACGAATTGCGCGACTTCGTGCTGAACGTGCCGTTCCTGAGCAACCTGGCTTCCAAGCGCGACATCAACACCGAGCCCAAGCTTGCCTTCACCCTCAACGGCAGCAAGTTCGACTCGGCTGCGCTCACGACGCCGTTCGCCGAAAGCCGCAAGACCGACGCCCATGTTCAGTTCAAGGGGCTCGACCTGGTGCCGTACCTGGGCTACATACCCGGCGGCTTGCCGGTGAAGCTGCAAGCCGGCAGCCTGGACGCCGACCTGAAGATCGACTTTGCCCAGGCTCCCGCGCCCGGCCTGAAGATCACCGGGACCATCGAAGCCCGCGGCGCCAAGCTGGGCGATGCACGGGGCCGCGACTTGCTGGCGTTCGAGTCGCTCAAGCTGGCGCTGGCCGACGTGCGGCCGCTGGAATCGGTATTCCACCTGAGCGAAGTTGCGCTCTCCAGTCCGCAGCTTGCGGTCGCCCGCGATGCGAAGGGCCAGCTCAACCTGCTGGCCACCGATCCGGCCACCGGGGCTGCCGAAAAAGTAGCCGCCGCTCCCGCTGCCGCGGCAAGTGCTCCGGCCGGCAAGGCACCTGAAAAACCGAAGCTCAAGGTCCAGGTCGACAAGCTCGCGCTCAGCGGCGGGCGCATCGGCTGGCGCGACGAAACCGTCAAGCCTGCAGCGCTGGTCGACCTGAGCGCGCTCGGCCTCGATGTGACCGGCGTGACCTGGCCCATGGAAAAGCCGGCCCAGTTCAACGGCAGCACCGCCGTAGCGGGCGCAACGCTCAAGTTCAAGGGCAACGCCACCGACAAGGCGGCCGACGTACAGACCGAAGTCGAGGCGCTGCCGCTGTCGCTCGCGGCTCCTTATCTGGCGCAAAGCCTGGAGCCCACGCTCGACGGCAAGCTCAGCGGACAGATCGACATCGCCTGGGCCCAGCCCGATCTCAAGTTCAAGGCCCGGCGCCTCGCCGCCGACGGCCTGGCGCTCACCCAGGCGAAGACCGCCCTGGCGAGCGTCGGGCGCTTCGAACTGGTCGACGCCGAGGTCGACATGACGAAGCACACGCTGAACGTGGCCTCGTTCACCGCCAGCAACCCGAAGGTACATATAGAACGCGACAGCGAAAAGCGCTGGATGTTCGAGCGTTGGCTCAAGACGCCCGCCGGCGGCGCGGCGGCAGAGGCCAAGGTGGCCGCGCCCAAGCCCGCGGGCGCCGGGTCGGCGGCCGCAGCGCCGGGCGCCAACACCAAGCCGTGGGCATTGACCATCGGCACGCTCGCGGTCGACAACGGCACGCTTTCATATGCGGACAAGGCCAGCGCAACGCCTGTGGCGGTCGAGATCACGGCGCTCAACCTGAACGCGCAGAAGGTCGCGCCCGAGACCAGCACGGTGTCGCCGCTGCAGATTTCAGGACGCATCGGCTCGCGGCGGGCCGAGCCGGGCCGCTTCGACTACAAGGGCCATGTGGTGCTGAAGCCGCTTTCGGCCGAAGGCCGGCTCGAAGTGGCGTCGTTTCCCGCCCATGCCTTCAAGGCCTACTACGCGGATGCCCTCAATGTGGACATCCGCCGCGCGTTCGCGAGCTATCGCGGCACCGTGCGCTATGCAAGCGCACCGGCCGGCATGACGCTGAAGCTGGCCGGAGACACCGCGCTCGACGATTTCCGCGCCAACAGCATCTCGCTGACCCAGTCGCCCGGTTTCGACCGCAACACCAACCAGCTGCTGAGCTGGAAGACGCTGAGCCTGCGCGGCCTGCAGGTGAGCATGGCGCCGAACGCGCCGCCGGCGGTGGACGTGCGCGAAACCACCCTGACCGACTTTTTTGCCCGTGTGATCGTCGACCCCACCGGGCGGCTGAACCTGCTGAACCTGACCAAGAAAGGTGAGGCGGAAGGCAATGCCGCGGCGGCAACCAGTGCCGAGGCAAAGACCCGCAGGAGCCTGGGCGGAACCAGCACCACCACGGCGCCCCTGCCGCAGTCCGGCGGCGCCCCGGCGTCGGCCGAAGCCATGGTCGGCGGCAGCCCCGAGCCCGCCAGGCCGGCTTCGGCGCCTGCTGCAACGGCGCAGGCCGAAGCGGATACCGGGCCCAAGCCGGTCATCAACTTCGGTCCGATGAGCCTGGTCAACGGGCGCATCGACTTCACTGACCTGTTCGTCAAGCCCAATTACTCGGCCGACCTGAGCGAACTGACCGGCAAGCTCAGTTCCTTCTCGTCGAATCCGCCGAAGGGCGAGAGCGGCCGCCCGGCGCTGGCCGATCTGGAACTGCGCGGCAAGGCGCAGCAGACGGCGGCGCTGGAAATCACCGGCAAGCTCAATCCGCTGGCCAAGCCGCTCGAGCTCGACATTACGGCCAAGATGCGCGATCTCGACCTGGCGCCGCTGTCGCCCTATTCGGTGCGCTATTCGGGCCATGGCATCGAGCGCGGCAAGATGAGCATGGACGTCAACTACAAGATTGCGGCCGACGGCCAGCTCACGGCCACCAACAAGCTGGTGCTCAACCAGCTGCAGTTCGGCGACGAAGTGCAGGGCGCACCCAACAGCCTGCCAGTGCGGCTGGCGGTGGCCCTGCTGGCCGACCGCAACGGCGTGATCGACGTCGACCTGCCGCTGCGCGGTTCGCTCAACGATCCGCAGTTCAGCATCGGCCCGCTGATCTTCAAGGCCATCGTCAACCTCATCGTCAAGGCGGCGACATCGCCGTTCAGCCTGCTGACCGGTGGGCTCGGCGGGGGCAGCGGCGAATCGAGCACCGTCACCTTCGAACCTGGCAGTTCGGTGCTCAGCGCGAGCGCCAAGGAAAGCCTGGACAAGGTCGCCAAGGCCTTGACGGAGCGTCCGACCCTCCAGATGACGGTGGTCGGCACTTCCAGCCTCGAGCAGGAGCGCGATGCCTACCAGCGCCAGCGCCTGCGCCAACTGGCCCAGGCCGAGAAGCGGCGTGCGGCCGTGCGTGGCGGCCAGGCGGGCACCGACGTGCCGCCGGTCACCGATGCCGAATACCCCGAACTCCTGACCGCCGTGTACAAGCGCGCCGACATCACCAAGCCGCGCAACATGGTCGGGCTGGCCAAGGACCTGCCGGTGAAGGAAATGGAAAACCTGCTGATCACGAGCATTCCGGTCGATGAAGAGTCGATGCGGCAACTGGCCGTGGAGCGCGGCGCCGTGGTGCGCGACTACCTCCTGGCGCAAAAGCTTCCGAGCGAGCGCTTGTTCCTTGGCGCCGTGAAAACCAAGGCAAGCGGTGCCGACTGGAAACCGGGCGCCGAACTCAACCTGGCCATGAAGTAGGGCAGAAGAGCACTTGGTTTTTGCGCCGGCCCGCTATATATGTAGGCCGCCCCCCGGGCCTTCCGGCAGCTATTTGGCTGCTGTCCCGGCATGGAATTCAACCGCTCGCCACAACTGGGTGAAAATGTCGATGTGCGCCGGCCTTTGCCGGCGCCTTCGCTTTCTCTCTTCAGACAACGATCTCGCGCAAGTGACCTCTACTTCTTCCAAGCCACACGACCTCCAGGCCCTCGACACGCTCACCGGCGGCGCCTTCACCGCGCCAACCTCGGGCGAGCGCGCCGCGCGCATCCGCGACTGGCTCGCGGGCAACCCCGCGCCCGAGCAGATGCAGGAAGTCTTCAAGGAGCTGAGCGGCCGCGACAAGGGCGCGGCGCGCCTCTTGCGCGAAAAGCTCGACGAACTCAAGCGGGCCAAGGGCCAGGAAGCCATTGCTGCCGAATGGGCGCAAAAGGCCGAGGCGTTGCTGGGCCAGTCCAAGCTCAACATTGCCGATGCGCTCGCCTGGCAGCGCGATGCCGCCAAGGCCGGCGCGCCGCTGTCGCGCGAGCCGCTGGCTGGTTTCAAGGTGCAACTCGCCGAGCGCGTGAAGGGCATCGAAGACCTGCAGCACCGTGCCCAAGTGCACCGCGAAGCCGCCGTGCTGCTCGCGCAGCGCTTCGAAGTGCTCTCGACCAAGGGCTGGCAGGACGCCCAGGCCGCCGAAGAATCGCTGCGTGCCGACGTGACCCATTGGCAGCAACAGGCTGCCGACATCACGGCCGATGCAAACTGGACCAGCCTGGACGCGAGGTTTGCCCCGCAGCTCGAATCGTCGAAGGCCCAATTGCTGGTCGTGTCCGATGCGTTCCATGCGGCGTTGGCCCAGGCGCAAGCCGCGGCTGCAGACTCCGCGGCGCCCCTGCCGCCGGTGCCCGTGTGGGCCGACGAGCTGCGCGCGGCGCGCGGTGAAGTAGTGGCGCCCAAGGCCGCGCCCGCCAAGCCGGCCGCACCCAAGGTCGACCCCGCAGTGCGCGCAGCCGCGCAAGACGCCGTGCAAGCGGCCCTTGCCAAGCTCGAGCAGGAAACCGCCGAAGGCCACGGCAAGGCCAGCGCCGGTGCGGCCGCTGCGCTGCGCGCGGTGCTGAAGGAACATGGCAAGCTTGTCGATGCCCCGCTCGAAGCACGCGTGCATGCGGCGCTGGTGGCGGCCGGCGAACTCGAAGGCTGGCAGCGCTGGAGCGCCGACAAGGTGCGCGAAGACCTCGTTGCCAAGGCTGAAGGCCTGCTCAAGCGCCCCGAAGGCCAGGCCCTCGGCGGCCGCAAGATGCAGGAAACGCTGCGGTCGCTGCGCGACCAGTGGAAGCAGGCCGACCAGGGCGGCGTGCCCAACCATGCGCTGTGGAAGCGCTTCGACGAAGCCTGCAACGAAGCCCACAAGGTGGTCGAAGCCTGGCTCGAAAAGGTTCGCGCCGATGCGGCCGAGCACCGCGCCCACCGCGTGGCGCTGATCGAAGAGGTCAAGGCCTGGGCGGCCGAGCATGCCACCCCCTCCGACCTGAAGGCGCACAACCGCGCGCTGCACCAGTTTGCCGACCGCTGGCGCGATGCCGGCCACGTGGGCGAGAAGGTCTTCGCCGAGCTGCAGCCGCAGTGGAACGAAGCATTCGGCGCCGCGCGCGCACCTTTCGAGACGGCGCAAAAGGCCAGCATCGAACGACGCCAGGCCATGATCGCCGAGGCCGCCGAGTTGGGCGCCCAGCCCATGCTGCGCATCGATGCCGTCAAGGCGCTGCAGCAGCGTTGGCAGGCGGAGGCCCAGAGCGTGCCGCTCGACCGCCGCCACGAACAGAAGCTGTGGGATGCGTTCCGCGCACCCATCGACGAAGCCTTCAATCGCAAGACGGCGGAGCGCGAGAAGTCCGCGACCGCAATGAGCGAACACGACCGCCATGTGCTCGAGGCGTCCAAGGCGCTTGACGCTGCCAATGCCGGCGGCGACGTGCAGAAGATTCGCGCCGCCATCGCCCGGCTCGAAGCCGCGCTGCGCGGCGAGGCGCCCCCACCGGCACCCGCGGCCTCCAGCGACGGACCTTCGGTCGGCGCTACCGAGGTGGTCGCACCCGGGCAGGCCGCTGCTGAATTCGGCGAGAGCGCCGAACAGGCCCCGGGCTCGAGCGACGCGGAAGCCTTGCCGGGCACGCGCGCCGAATCGGCACCTGCTGCCAATCCCGATCTGGTGGCCCCTGCCGACGGTGCAGATGCATCGGCGCGAGCCGACAGCGCGGCACACGAAGGCAGCGAGCCTGCTGCGGCCGAAGAAGCCAAGGCCCCGCCCGCACCGCCGAAGCCGGCTCCCAAGCCGGTGGTTGCCGTGCGCGGCGACGACCGGCCCGGCAACAAGAAGGCCGAAGCGGCCCCGGCAGCCCGTGCAGGCGGCAGGTTCGGCGACCGGCGCGATGGCGCCCGTCCGGGCCCGGGCGGCCCTGGTCGTCCTGGCGAGCGCGGGGCACCTCGCGCTGACGGACGTGGCGACCGCGGCGATCGCGGTGCACCGGCCGGACGCTTCGGCGACCGTCCGCCGCGCTTCGAAGACCGTGGTCCGCGGCTCGGCGACGCGGCCTTCCGCGCGCAGCGCGAAGCCCTCGAGCGTGCGGACATGGCGCTGCGCAAGCTGGCGGCCCAGGCCCACGGCGAGGCGCTCACGCAAGTGCTCGGCGCATGGGAGCAGCGCGACGCGTCGAAGCTGCCCAGCGTTCAGGAGCTGGGCCGCGCGGTAACGCCCGCGGTGCGTACCGGCTGGTCTCAGGCCATCGGTTCGGCGCCCAAGGCCGCACCCGATGAAGCCGCCGAAGCGCTGCTGCGCCTTGAAATGGCCGCCGAAGTGCCGACGCCTGCCGAGCAGCTCGACGCACGCCGTGCGCTGCAGCTCAAGCTGCTGACGAAGCGTGGCGATCCCCCGCCGGCGCAAACCTGGGGCCAGGACGCCGGCAAGGTGCTGGCTGCCGCGCACGATGCAGCCAGCGCACGCCGGCTGCAGAACGCGTTGAAGGCGCTGCTGCGCAAGTAAGGTGCGCACCCGCCGCCGCACCGCCTGACGGCCATGCATGAAAAAGGCGCCCCGCGGGGCGCCTTTTTCATGGTGCGATGAAATCGCGTGGATCAGACTTTCTCGCCGATCATGGGCGTCTGGACCGTGGCCGCCTGCTCGGCCGCATGGCCGCTCGCCATCCGACGCCGGACGAACAGCCCGCCGATGCCCAGCAGCAGGGCGACGGCGCCGACGATCAGCGTGATCTTGTCCGTGGCCATCGATGCTGCGACCTTGTCCTTGTTCTCCATGATCTTCTGTACGTCGGCGAGCGCGACCACCGGTTTGCCCTTGAGCTTGGCCTCGTACACGAGGTTGTTGTCCGAGGGATCGATGCGCACTTCGATGGCTTCGTCGATCAGCGGCTCGACCTTGCTCCGGCCGATCGCATGGTCGACGCGCCATTTCTCGATGCTGCCGTCGGCGAGCTTCGCGTCGAGCACGAAGTAGTGGCGCGTCGTGGTGCCGCCGCGGCGGCGCTTGGTCGTCTCGGTGATCTCGCTGCCGCTGACGATCGTGCCGCTCTTGGCGACCAGGTCTTCCACCGCGGTGCCGTGCGTGTCGGCGCCCGCCTTGAACTGCGCATAGGCTGCCCAGCCCAGGATGCCGATGCCGAAGAGCAGCGCGATCCATGCCTTGCCCGTGAGCTGATAGAACCAATCCCTCATGTTGTTGACCTTTTTCGGTGAGTTGATAACCCGCCGATGTTAAGGGGCAAACTGCTACTGAATAGGTAGCAAAGAATGAAGAATTGGCGGGCGATCAGCCCTGTTTAGGAAGAAAGAATTCATCGAACAGCGCCACCACCGCGGGGAAGTCCCGCGCGAAGTTCGGACGGTTCACGAAGTAGGCCTCGCAGGCCACTGCGAAGAACTCGCTGATCGATGTCGCGCCGTAGTCGTCGAGCCATGGCGGCTCGGCGCCGAAGCGGTCGGCAAGGATCGTCTTCTCGCGAAAGTCTTCGTACGCGGGCTGCAGCACCGCGAGCCAGGCGGCGCGAGCCTCGCGTGCGCTCTTCTTGCCCGCAAAGCCCGGCGGCAGCGGCGGGCAGCCGTCGGCATCGCCTGCGCGCATGTCGATCTTGTGGGCGAACTCGTGAATCACGACGTTGTAGCCGCCGCCCGTGGTGATGCCGCTGGCGAGAACGTCCTGCCAGCTCAGCATTACCGGGCCGCGATCCATGGCCTCGCCGGCCACCACCTCGTCGTATTCGTGCACCACCTGCGCTTCGTCGACGATCTTGCGCCGCGCAACGACCTCCGACGGATGCACCACGATGCCGACAAAATCGTCGTACCAGTCCAGGCCGCCCTTCAGGTTCAGAACCGGCAGCACCGCCTGCGCGGCAATCGCCAGCGCGACCTCGTCGGTGATGACGAAGCCCTGCGTGCCATGGAATTCCTTGTCGCGCAGGAATTCGGCGGTGAGGGTGCGCAGACGTTGCTGTGCTGCGTGAGGCAATTCGCCCAGAAAGGCATAGCGCTCGAGCGTTGCCTGCCACGCAGCCTCCGGAATCGGGGGCAGGGCGCGCAAGCGGCGCAGCCACTTGAACATTGCGGTGGTTAGCGCAGATCGACGCGTTGCGCGCCGGCGGGTGAAAGGCACAGCAGCTGCGCGCGCGGCGGATGGGCCGCCGCGTCCCAGTCGCTCAGCACCATGCGCTTGAGGCCCTCGCCCAGGTCGTGGTCGGCGGGCCGGTGCGTGTGGCCGTGCACCAGCGTGCGCGCGCGCGCCTGCTCAAGCCATTGGCGTGCTGCACCGCCATCCACATCGGCCCAGAGCGCCGACGGGTCGCGCTTGCGGTCTTCGCTTTGCGTACGCATCGATCGTGCGAGCGCCCGGCGCTCGGCCAGCGGTCTGGCCAGGAACGCGGCCTGCCATTCGGGCGTGCGCACCTGGGCGCGAAACTTGAGGTAGTCGGTATCGTCCAGGCAAAGAATGTCGCCGTGGCTCAGCAGCCAGCGTTCGCCGTGCAGCACCAGCACCGTGGGATCGTCCAGCAGCGTGAAGCCGCATTGCGCCGCCAGCGCCGGGCCCACGAGGAAGTCGCGGTTGCCGTGCATGAAGTACACCGGCAGCCGTTCGGCCGTGCGGCGCAGCAGCTCGGCGCACTGCGCCTCGAAGCCGGGCGGGGCGGCGGCATCGTCGCCCACCCACACTTCAAACAGGTCGCCGAGGATGATCAGCGCATCGGCCGGTGTGGTCTGCAAATAGCCCTGCCAAGCCTCGAAGGTGGCGGGCTCGCCGGCCTGCAGATGCAGGTCGGAAATGAGGTCGACGGTGCGCCACGTGGGCGGGGCGAGCAGCTCCTTGAAAGCCGGATTTGCCGCCATGCCGCTGTCGCGCCCCGCCTGCTCTTGCCGATCGTTATTCGGAGACGACGACAGCCTTCTCGATCACGACGTCTTCGAGCGGCACGTCGTCATGGAAGCCCTTGCGGCCCGTTTTCACGGCCTTGATCTTGTCGACGACATCGGTGCCGCTGGTGACCTTGCCGAACACCGCGTAGCCCCAGCCTTGGGCCGAGGGAGCGGTGTGGTTCAGGAAGCCGTTGTCGGCCACGTTGATGAAGAACTGGGCGGTGGCCGAGTGCGGGGCGCTCGTGCGGGCCATGGCAACGGTGTAGTTGTCGTTCTTGAGGCCGTTGTTGGCTTCGTTCTCGATTTCCGCGCCCGTGGGCTTTTGCTTCATGCCGGGTTCGAAGCCGCCGCCTTGCACCATGAAGCCCGGAATCACGCGGTGGAACACCGTGTTGTCGTAGTGACCGTTCTTCACATAGCTGACGAAGTTCTCGGCCGACTTGGGGGCCTTGGCGCTGTCGAGCTCGAGCGTGATCACGCCGTAGTTCTTGATGTGCAGTTCGACTTTGGGGTTGCTCATGAGGGAGTCCTTCTTTCGGATGTGTTCGAGAAATTACTTCGCCAGTGTGGCGGACTTGATGATGATGGGCTCGAGCGGCACGTTCTGCATGCCGCCCTTGTTACCGGTTTGAACAGCGCGGATCTTGTCGACCACGTCGGTGCCGGCCACCACGCGGCCGAACACGGTGTAGCCGTAGCCGTCCGGGTTGGGCGCGTTGAGCGAGTCGTTGTTCTTCACGTTGATGAAGAACTGCGAGGTGGCCGAATTCGGGTTGCCGGTGCGCGCCATGGCAATGGTGTACCTGTCGTTCTTCAAGCCATTGTTGGCTTCGAGGGCGATGGGCGGACGCGTGGGTTTTTGTTGCATCTCGGCCGTGAAGCCGCCGCCCTGGATCATGAAGCCGTCGATCACGCGGTGGAACACCGTGCCGTCGTAGTGCTTGTCGTTGACGTACTGCAGAAAGTTTTCGACCGTCTTGGGTGCCTTGGCCTGGTCGAGTTCGACCAGGATGTCGCCGGCCGAGGTCGCGAGCTTCACGCGAGGCCCGGGCTGCTGCGCGTGTGCGGCACCGGCAAAGGCGAGGGCGGCGGCCAGCGCGAGCGCACCGCGGCGGCTGAATCGCGTGGACGGGAAATTGAACAAGGCTTGGATCGTCAAGGAAAGCTCCGTGTGCGAATGATGTGGGGTGCGGGCCCGGCAACGCAAGTTGCCGCGGCCAGGGTGGGCGTGCGGCCGGTTACTTGCTCGGGCGGCCGACCGGCTTGCGAACTTCCGCCGGGGGCGGCGGCAGCGTTGCGGCTTGCGCCTCGGTCTTCGGGTTGAAGATCTGGCGGATCAGCGAGAGCTTGGGCGCCACGCTGGCATTGGTGCTGGCGAATTGCTGCGCCCGCACATACTCCTGGGCGGCCAGGCGCGCGTACACGTCGCCGAGATTTTCATGCGCGGTGGCGTAGTTCGGGTTGAGCTTGAGTGCCTGTTCCAGCGCGGCGCGCGCCTGGTCGAACTTGCTCTGCGCCGCATACAGCGCGGCCAGGTTGTTGTAGGGCTCGGGCAGTTCCGGGAAGTCTTGCGTCAGCTGCGTGAACGCGGCAATGGCCTCGTTCTGCTTCTTTTGCTCGGTGAGGATCACGCCCCGCAGAAAGCGCATCTGCGGATCGCGCGGCTTGCCGGCAATGTAGGCATCGGCCTTGGCAAGCGCTTCGTTCGACTTGCCCTGGCGCAGCAGCGTGTTGACGTCGTCGTAGTCGTTGGCGTACGCGGCGGAACCCCACAGGCTGAAGAGCAGTGCAAAGGCGATGGAGAGTTTGGAGAACGCGACGTGCTTCATGAAGCCTCGGCAAGATTGGGAAGTGCGGGCCTCGAAAACACCCGGAATGTACACGGCAGCAGCCGTTTATACTGCGATGCATTGTAGCCGAGGGGCCATGTCCAACCCCTCGCGGCCACTGTCCCCGTCACCCCTGAAATTCAACGTCGTTCGCCCGTGCCGCACGTGCGCGAAGCGACGCTTTCCGAGCCTCATGAGTCTGCGCATCTACAACACGCTTTCGCGTGAACTGGAGGAGTTCTCCCCATTGCAACCGGGCCGGGTGCGCATGTACGTGTGCGGCATGACGGTCTATGACCTGTGCCACATCGGTCATGCCCGCATGATGATGGCCTTCGACGTGGTGCAGCGTTGGCTGCGAGCGAGCGACTACGCCGTGACCTACGTGCGAAACATCACCGATATCGACGACAAGATCATTGCTCGCGCGGTGCAGCGTGGCATCACGATTCGCCAACTGACTGATGAAGTCATTGCCGCCATGCACGAAGACATCGGCGCGCTTGGCATCGAACCTCCCACTCTGGAGCCGCGTGCGACGGAGTACGTTCCGCAAATGCTCGGCATCATCGAGACGCTGGAGCGCAAGGGGCTGGCCTATCGCTCGCCCGACGGCGACGTGAACTATGCGGTGCGCAAGTTTCCCGGATACGGAAAGCTGTCGGGAAAGTCGCTCGACGAATTGCATGCCGGCGAACGCGTCGCAGTGCTCGAGGGCAAGCAGGACCCCCTCGACTTCGTGCTCTGGAAGGCAGCCAAGCCATCCGAGCCCGACGATGCCAAGTGGGACAGCCCCTTCGGCACCGGCCGCCCGGGTTGGCATATCGAATGCTCCGCGATGAGTTGCGCCACGCTTGGTGAAACCTTCGATATCCATGGAGGCGGGGCGGACCTTCAGTTTCCGCACCACGAGAATGAAATTGCGCAAAGCGAGGGCGCCCACGGCAAGCCGCTGTCCCGCTTCTGGGTGCACAACGGCTTCGTGCGCGTGGACAACGAAAAAATGTCCAAGAGCCTGGGCAATTTCTTCACCATCCGCGAGGTGCTCCAGAAGTACGACGCCGAAAGCCTGCGCTTCTTCCTCGTTCGCACGCACTATCGCAGCGCGCTCAACTACAGCGATGCGCATCTGACCGACGCCCGCAACTCGCTCAAGCGCCTTTACACGGCGCTGGACCTGGTTACCCCCGCGCCAGTCGCGCTTGACTGGACGAACCCGCACGCAGCTGCTTTCAAGGCTGCGATGGATGAAGACTTCGGCACGCCTGGGGCCATTGCAATCCTGTTTGAATTGGCCACGGGAGTCCACCGTACGCAGTCCGCGGAAACCGCCGGGCTTCTCAAGGTGCTCGGCGGTACGCTGGGGCTGCTCCAAGGTGATCCCAAGGCGTTTCTGCAAGCGGGCAGCAGTCTCGACGATGCCGCAATCCAGGTGCTGATTGCGCAGCGCGCAGCCGCCAAGGCCGCAAAGAACTTCGCCGAGGCCGACCGCATTCGCAACGACCTCCTGGCGCAGGGCATCGTGCTCAAGGATTCGCCCACCGGCACGACCTGGGCCGCAGCGCAGTGAACGGAACCACCAACCCCATGCCTGCAACCAGGAAATCGAGCGTCCAGATCTTCACGCCCGACTATTGGGAGGAGGCCTGCAAGCACCTGGCCAAGAAGGACCGCGTGATGAAGCGGTTGATCCCGAAATTCGGCGATGCCTGCCTCGAGTCGCGCGGCGACGCATTCACTACGCTCGCGCGCAGCATCGTGGGCCAGCAGATTTCGGTGAAGGCCGCGCAAACGGTGTGGGACAAGTTCGCGGTGCTGCCGCGCAAGCTAACCCCGGCCAACGTGCTCAAGCTCAAGGTCGACGACATGCGCGCGGCGGGGCTGTCGGCGCGCAAGGTCGAATATTTGGTCGACCTGGCCATTCATTTCGATTCCGGCGCGGTGCACGTCGACGCCTGGAAGGACATGTCGGACGAGCTCATCATCGAAGAGCTCGTCGCCATTCGCGGCATTGGCCGCTGGACGGCCGAAATGTTCCTCATCTTTCACCTGATGCGGCCCAATGTGCTGCCCGTGGACGACCTGGGCCTGCTCAACGGCATCAGCGTGAACTATTTTTCGGGCGATCCCGTGAGCCGCAGCGATGCCCGCGATGTTGCCGTGGCCTGGGCACCATTTTGCAGTGTGGCAACTTGGTATATTTGGCGCTCGCTCGACCCGGTACCGGTCGCATACTGAACAACAGGAGAAGACGTTGGCGAAACGAACCTTCCTCGACTTCGAGCAGCCCATTGCTGAACTCGAATCCAAGATCGAAGAACTGCGCTATGTACAGACCGAATCGGCGGTCGACATCTCGGAGGAAATCGACCAGCTGGGCAAGAAAAGCCAGCAGCTCACCAAGGACATCTACAGCGACCTGACGCCCTGGCAGATCACCAAGATCGCGCGGCATCCGGAGCGCCCGTACACGCTCGACTACGTCAACGAAATCTTCACCGACTTCGTCGAGCTGCATGGCGACCGGCATTTCTCGGATGACCTTTCGATCGTCGGCGGGCTTGCGCGCTTCAATGGCACGCCCTGCATGGTGTTGGGCCACCAGAAGGGGCGCGACACCAGGGAGCGCACCGCGCGCAACTTCGGCATGAGCAAGCCCGAGGGCTACCGCAAGGCATTGCGGCTCATGAAGACGGCCGAGAAATTCAAGCTGCCGGTCTTCACCTTCGTCGATACGCCCGGCGCCTACCCAGGCATTGATGCCGAGGAGCGCGGCCAGTCCGAAGCCATCGGCCGCAACATTTATGAAATGGCGCAGCTCGAAGTGCCGATCATCGTCACCATCATCGGTGAAGGTGGCTCTGGCGGCGCACTCGCCATCTCGGTGGGCGACCAGCTCCTGATGCTGCAGTACTCCATCTACTCGGTCATCAGCCCCGAAGGCTGCGCTTCCATTCTCTGGAAGACCAGCGACAAGGCGCAGGAAGCGGCCGATGCCCTCGGCATTACCGCGCACCGCCTGAAGGCATTGGGCCTGGTCGACAAGATCGTGAACGAGCCGGTCGGCGGCGCGCACCGCGACCACCGCCAGATGGCCGCTTTTCTCAAGCGCGCCCTCAACGACGCCTTCCGCCAGGTCAGCGACCTGAAGCCGAAGGAGCTGCTCGATCGCCGCTACGAACGCCTGCAAAGCTACGGGCGCTTCAACGACACCAAGGCCGACACCGGCAGATAAGCAAGCGCCCCATGAACGAAGCCTTCGAACGCGCGATGGCCGCGTTCGAGCCGGCGCAGCTGCCGCTGGCGGTGGGCTTCAGCGGCGGGGCGGATTCCACCGCCTTGCTGGCCGCTTGCGCATCGGCCTGGCCGGGGCAGGTGGTCGCCTTTCACGTACACCACGGGCTGCAAGCCGCAGCCGACGATTTCGAGCGGCATTGCGCTGCGGTGTGCGAGCGGCTCGGTGTGCCGCTGGTCGTTCATCGCGTCAACGCTCGGCATGCGCAGGGCGACAGTCCTGAAGACGCGGCACGGCGGGCCCGCTACGAGGCCTTCGCAGCGATGGCCGGCTCGGCCGAACCCGCCGGCGCGATCAAATCGATAGTTCTTGGGCACCACGCAGATGATCAGGTCGAGACATTGCTGCTCGCCTTGTCCAGGGGGGCGGGACTGCCGGGCCTCGCGGCCATGCCGGCCCATGCGCGACGCAATGGACTCGACATTTACCGGCCGCTGCTCGGCGTGCCCGGCTCGGATATCCGTGCCTGGTTGAAAGGCCTCGACCTGCCCTGGATCGAGGATCCGACCAACCAGGACGAGCGCTACACCCGCAACCGCATCCGCGCCGTGCTGTTGCCCGCGCTGGCGCAGGCTTTTCCGCAGTTCCGTTCCACCTTCACCCGCAGCATCGGCCATGCCGCGCAGGCACAGGAACTGCTGGGCGAACTGGCGGCGCAAGACTTGGGCGTGGTGGGCGACCCGCCGCGCATTGCCGCGCTGCGGCTGCTTTCGCAGGCGCGCCAGGCCAACGTGCTGCGGCACTGGCTGATGCAGGCGCACGGCTGCGCCCCCAGCACGGCGCAGCTCGACCAATTGCTGAGCCAGTTGCAGGCCTGCACCACGCGCGGCCATCGCATCCACCTCAAGGTGGCCAACGGTTTCGTCGAGCGGCGGGGCGATTTTCTGCATTGGTACAATTCCAGGCCCTCGCCCAAGGCTTCGCGCTGACGGCTTGCAGGGCGCCGCGTTGGCACTCGGGAGTGCAGCGGCCCTTTCTTTTTCTCTGAATTCACCCATGGCATTGATCGTTCACAAATACGGCGGTACGTCGATGGGCTCGACCGAGCGCATCAAGAATGTCGCCAAGCGCGTCGCCAAGTGGGCGCGCGCCGGCCACCAGATGATCGTGGTCCCGAGTGCCATGAGCGGCGAAACCAATCGCCTGCTCGGCCTGGCCAAAGAGCTGGCCCCGAGCAAACCCAGCGACGCCCACGGCCGCGAACTCGACATGCTCGCCGCCACCGGCGAACAAGCTTCGTCCGCGCTGCTGGCCATTGCGTTGCAGGCCGAAGGCATGGAAGCCGTGAGCTATGCCGGCTGGCAGGTGTCGGTGCGCACCGACAACTCCTACACCAAGGCCCGCATCGAAAGCATCGACGACGAACGCGTGCGCGCCGACCTCGACGCCGGCAAGGTGGTTGTCATTACCGGCTTTCAGGGCGTGGACGACAGCGGCAACATCACTACGCTGGGCCGCGGCGGCAGCGACACCTCGGCCGTGGCCATCGCCGCCGCCATGAAGGCGCACGAGTGCCTGATCTATACCGATGTGGACGGCGTCTACACCACCGACCCGCGCGTGGAGCCCGATGCGCGCCGCCTCTCGACCGTGAGCTTCGAAGAGATGCTCGAAATGGCGAGCCTGGGCTCCAAGGTGCTGCAAATCCGCTCGGTGGAATTCGCCGGCAAGTACAAGGTGCCCCTGCGCGTGCTTTCGAGCTTCACGCCCTGGGACATCGACATCAATGAAGAGGCCAAGTCCGGCACGCTGATCACTTTCGAGGAAGACGAAAACATGGAACAAGCCGTTGTATCCGGCATCGCTTTCAACCGCGACGAAGCCAAGATCTCGGTGCTGGGCGTGCCCGACAAGCCGGGCATCGCGTATCACATCCTCGGTGCCGTGGCGGACGCCAACATCGAGGTCGACGTGATCATCCAGAACCTCAGCAAGGACGGCCGCACCGACTTCAGCTTTACCGTGCACCGCAACGAGTACGCGAAGACGGTCGACCTGCTGCAGTCGAAGGTCATGCCCTCGCTGGGTGCGACCGAGATCGTGGGCGACACCAAGATCTGCAAGGTCAGCATCGTCGGCATCGGCATGCGCAGCCACGTGGGCGTGGCCAGCAAGATGTTCCGCGTGCTGAGCGAAGAGGGCATCAATATCCAGATGATTTCGACCAGCGAGATCAAGACCTCGGTCGTCATCGACGAAAAATATATGGAATTGGCCGTGCGCGCGTTGCACAAAGCCTTCGATCTGGACCAACCTGCCGCCTGACAGTGGCATAATCTCGGCTTCTTTCAGGAACTGTGACCGAGTGGCCGAAGGTGCTCCCCTGCTAAGGGAGTATGGGGTGTAGAGCCTCATCGAGGGTTCGAATCCCTCCGGTTCCGCCAAGCTGATGAAGCCCTGTTGATCTTCGGATTGACAGGGCTTTTTTCATGCTTGGGAAATGCTGCCAGCATGGCTTTGAAGCCATCGGCGGCTTTTTTTTTCGTCTGCGTTTTCCGGTGCCTCAAGGTCCTTCGCCATCGCCGCAATGAATGCCCGAGTTGGGTCTTCTCCCGGGGTGAGCCGAATCAGCTGAGAGGAGGCGAGCAGCGCGGTGGCGCCCAGCATCGCAACTTGCGAGCTGGCGCATTGATATGCCGAGATCAGAAATGAGCGTAAATAAATCTCGTACAACCATTTGATCCGTAGCAGCTTTGCGACAAATCTGGGGCAAAAGTAACCATCTGTATGGTTAAATCGGCCGAACTATCGCGAAGAGGACGAGGGAATCTCCATGAAGCTGCTGCTGAGCGTCGTGTGCGCCGTTGTTGCATTGGCCGGGTGCGTCAGCACGCCGCCGACACCGACGGAGCCTGGAACAGGGTCGGGGCTTTCCTATGTGCCCATGGTGGCCATGGAAGGCGTCGACAAGGCCCGATACGACAGCGACGTGGCCGATTGCCGCACCGCGGCGACGCGGATCACCGCGCGCAGCGAATCTGGCGACGCCATGTGGCTGGCGCTGGGCCTGGGCCTGATCACCGTGCACGGCCAGGGCATCGTTGCCGCAGCCGCTCAAGGGGGAATTGCGGCCGCCGTGATCGACATGTCGTACCGTCCTGATGCACAGGTGATTGCCGAGCACCAGCAGGTCGCAATCGTGCACTGCATGGCGAAGCGCGGATATCACAACCTCGACCCGAACGTGCGCGACACCTTCTACGGCCACTCCTTCAACCCTGAAGTCGTGATGGCGCCGCGCCGCACCGGCGTGGATACCTACAACGCCGAACTCGTCGCCAAGGCCGGGCAGTGCAGCATCCAGCCGCGCGCGGAGCTGACGGCCAAGGGCCCCGGCTACGAGGCCTACAGCGTGCCGTGCTCGAACGGCGCAACCTGGGCCGTGCGCTGCGAATTCGGCAAGTGCCGCGTGCTGGGCCAGTCGGCCGTTCGCCGCTCCTGACCCTCGATGGCCGCGGCGCCGCGTGCGCCGACGGCCTGCGCCCGCCCGATCACTTGATGATCATTCCTTTTAGCGCCGGATCCGCGGGCGGCGCCTTGAGCTTCATTTCGCGCAGGGTCTTCATGAGCAGCTTGGCAATCATGAGGTTGCGATGCCGCTTGTGGTTGGCGGGAATCACATACCAGGGCGCGTGGTCCGTGGAAGTGGCGCGCAGCGCCTTGTCGTAGGCCTGCTGGTAGGCGCTCCACTTGGTGCGCACCTCGAGGTCGCCCATGCTGAACTTCCATTGCTTGCCGGGCGTATCGATACGGGCTTGAAGGCGTTCGCGCTGTTCGTCCTTGTCGATGTGCAGCATGCACTTGACGACCACCGTGCCGGTTTCGACCAGCAGGCGCTCGAAGTCGTTGATCTGCGCATAGCGCCGCTTGGCCTCGGCCTTGTCGATCCAGCCTTCGACCACCGGCACCAGCACGTCTTCGTAATGGCTGCGGTTCCATACCGCGATTTCGCCTGTGCGCGGCACGACCGCGTGGCAGCGCCAGAGATAGTCGCGCGCGCGTTCGTCGTCAGTGGGCGCCTTGAAGGCTGTCACGCGAACGCCGAGCGGAGAGGTGCGCGAAAAGACCCATCGCACGGTGCCGTCCTTGCCGCTGGTGTCCATGCCTTGCAGCACCAGCAGAACCTTGCGACGGCCTTCGGCATGCAGCAAGTCCTGCATTTCGTCGAGTTCGCCCGCCAGTTCGTCTATTTCGGCGACTTGCGCGGCTTCGTTGCCCTCGAGAAACGGCGTGTCGCCGGGGCTCACCTGCGAGAGTTGGAAGCTGCTGCCGACGCGGTATTTTTTAAGGCTGGCCATGAACCGGAGCTCCGTGCAAAAGCACGCAGCGTACGCGATCGGCGGTCAGCGGTCGGACTCATCCGGATCGATGGATGCGCTCCAGCGGTTGTCCCAATCGGCGTGGCGCGCCGCGCCGTCGAGCTCCCGCCGGTCGCGCTTGGTTGGCCGGCCCTGCTCGATGGCCAGCGCCGGTTCGCTGCCCATGCGGCGCTGTTCGCGCGCGGCGGCCTGCGCGGCGATGCTCTCCGCCGTCTCTTCATAGAGCTGCTGCGCCACCGGCGCTGGCCCGCGCTGACCGCTCAGGCCGCGCACCAGCACAGTCCGCGTTACGGCGCCCAGGCGGATGGCCACGGTGTCGCCCGCCTTGACCTCGCGGGACGCCTTGGCAACGTCGCCGTTCACCTGCACACGGTTCTTGCCGATCTCTTCCGCGGCCAGCGACCGCGTCTTGAAGAAGCGGGCGGCCCAAAGCCATTTGTCGATGCGCAAGCGATCCATATTCAGGAATTGTGGTGGTAGACAGGGAGCCGCACGACAGCGTCGAGCCCGACCACCTGTGCGGAATTTTCCTGCACGCCGCGGTTGTCGAGGCTGATGCGGCCGCCGAGCGCCAGCACGATTTCGCGGCAGATGGCCAGGCCCAGGCCGGAGCCGCTGCCGGTGTCGCCGGCGGAAAAGGGTGCGAACAGGCGCTGGCGAAGCTCGGCTGAAATGCCGGGGCCTTCGTCGCGCACCGTCAACATTGCTTCGTCACCCGTGGAACGCACCGTGACCGAAAGTGCGCCGCCCCGGGGACTCTGCTTGATGGCGTTGTGCAGCAGATTGCGCGTGAGCTCCTGCAGCATCCAGCGGTGTGCGCGCACCGTCACGGGCTGGTCCACGGCCAACTCGAAGTCGAGCGCCTTGTCGGCGATGAGCGGAGACAGGTCCAGCGCAATCTGCCGCACCACTTCGCCGAGTTCGAGCGGAACCGATTCAGGCTGCTGGCGCAATTGCTCCACCTTGGCGAGCGAAAGCATCTGGTTGGCGAGCGTTGTGGCGCGCTCCACGGTCTGGCTGATCTCGCTCAGGGCCTGTTCGGGTGCCACGTCGCCGCGCCGCGCCGATTGCACCTGCGCCTTAAGTACCGCCAGCGGCGTGCGCAACTGATGAGCGCTGTCGCGCACGAATCGCTTTTGATGGTCGAGCAGGCGTTGCAGCCGGCCCATGACCTCAGTGGTCGCATCGACCAGCGGGCGCAGTTCTCGCGGCGCATCGGGCGCATCGATGGGCGAGAGGTCGTCGGCCGCGCGCTTCTCGATGGCCTCGCCGAGCTCCCGCACAGGCCGCGTGGCGCGCTGCACCACAAGCACGGTGACCAGCGCGATCACGCCCATCAGCAGCAGCTGGCGCCACAGCATGTCGGTGAGCAGCTTGCGCACCAGCGTCTCGCGCAACTCGAGGGTTTCGGCCACCTGCACCACCGCCATGCCGCGGCCCTTGGCGCTGGCGACGGGTTGCAGCAACACTGCCACCCGCACCGGCTGGTTGCGAAAACGTGCGTCGTAGAAGTCGACCAGCGCCGAATAGGCCCCGCGGTCAGGAATTTGGCCGCGCCAGAACGGCAGTTCGGCAAAGCCCGAAACCATCTCGCCATCGAGCGCGGAAACGCGATAGAAAAGCCGGCTGCGGTTGTCGGCCTCGAAGGCTTCAAGCGCGGAATAGGGAACGATGGCGCGCAGTCGCGCCGCTTCGTCGTAGCCTTCCACGTCGAGCTGCTCGCCGATGGTCTTGGCCGAGGCGAGCAGGGTACGGTCGTAGGCCGTGGTGGCCGCCGCCAGGCTCTGCCGGTACAGGCTCACGCTGTTGATCACGATGAACAGCGCCACCGGCGCGAGAATGCCGAACAGCAGCCTCGCGCGCAGCGACAAGGCCTTCTTCATGGTTCGGCGCGCAGAAGGTAGCCCAGCCCGCGCAGCGTCATCAACGCCGCGCCGGTGCCCGCCAGCTTCTTGCGAAGGCGGTACACCACCACCTCCACGGCTTCGTACTGCACATCGGTTTCGCCGGGGAACACCAGCTCGAACAGGCGCTCCTTGCTCACGGCGTGCCCTGGTTTCATCATCAGCGCCTTGAGCAGTGCCAGCTCGCGCGGCGTCAGTTCCAGGATCCCGCCGCGGTGGTAGACGGCGCCGCTTTCGGGCTCGAAGCGCAGCCCGCCCACCTCCTGGGGGTTGAGGCCCATGTCGGGGCCGGCATTCTGGTGGCGCCGGCGCAACGCCCGGATGCGGGCTTCGAGTTCGTCCAGGTCAAACGGCTTGGGCAGGTAGTCGTCGGCCCCGGCGTTCAGGCCCATGATGCGGTCGCCCACCGTGCCGCGGGCGGTCAGCAGCAGCACGGGCGTGCGCAGCCCGGCGGCACGGGCCTGGGCCAGCACCTGGAGACCGTCGAGGTTGGGCAGGCTCAGGTCGAGCGCCACCACGTCGGGCTCCAGCTCGCGCCACTGCTCGACGGCCAGCGCGCCGTCGCCGCAGATGCGCACGTCGATCTTGCTGCGGGCGAGGGCGCGCTGCAGGGTGACCTGCATCGAGGGATCGTCTTCGACCAGCAGCAGCTTCATGGGGTGAGGTGGGGGAATGGTACTTCGGTGTTTTCCCCAGTCCGGCGGACAGCCAACTGACAGCGGGGCGGCGCATGATAGCGGCTCAGGCCCAAGTCAGGTTTTCTTTAGTTCTCAGGAGACAACGATGCGTCGCGACACCTTTTTGAAGTCATTGGCCGCGCTGGCCGCCGCCGGAGCCCTGCCGTTGTCGGCGCGCGCCGCTGCCAACGTCAAGATGATGATTCCAGCCAACCCGGGCGGTGGCTGGGACACCACGGGCCGCGCGCTGGGCAAGGCACTGACCGACGCCAAGCTGGCAGACACGGTCACCTATGACAACAAGGGCGGCGCTGCGGGCGCACTGGGCTTGGCCCAGTTCGTGAACGGCTCCAAGGGCGACCCGAACGCGCTCATGGTGATGGGCTCCGTCATGCTGGGCGGCATCATCACCGGCAAGCCGCCGGTCAACCTGTCGCAGGCCACGCCGCTGGTGCGCACCACCACCGAATACAACGTGTTCGTGCTGCCGGCCAACTCGCCCTTCAAGACCATGAAGGACGTGGTCGAGCAGCTCAAGAAGGACCCGGGCAGCGTGAAGTGGGGCGGCGGTTCGCGCGGCTCCACCGAGCACATTGCCGCGGCCATGATCGCGCAGAAGGTCGGCGCCGATCCGTCCAAGATCAACTACGTGGCCTTCCGCGGAGGCGGTGAAGCCACCGCCGCCATCCTGGGCGGCAACGTCACCGTCGGCGGCAGCGGCTACAGCGAATTCGCCGAATACATCGCCGCCGGCAAGATGAAGGCCATTGCGGTCACGTCCGCCCAGCGCCTGCCGGGCATCAACGTGCCCACGCTCAAGGAGCAGGGCATCGACGTCGAGATCGGCAACTGGCGCGGCGTGTACGGCGCCCCCGGCATTACCGCCGAACAGCGCAAGGCGCTGACCGACATGGTGCTGGCCGCTCTCAAGAGCCCGTCGTGGGCCGAGTCGCTCAAGAAGAACGACTGGACGCCTGCCGTGCTGTCGGGCGAGGCTTTCGCCAAGTTCGTCGACGACGACTTCGCCAGCCTGCGCGCCATCATGGCCAAGTCCGGAATGATCTGAACTTGACTCGCCCCAATCTTCGCGTACTTCGGAGATTGGGGGCTCTTTCGATAGTGGGGCCCTTCAATGGGCCCCATTCCTTTCCCTGACTGCGGGAGAAAAAATGACAACTCCAGAATCCTCGGTCTCGCCGCAACCCGCGGCCACGTGGCCGCAAACACTGGTCGGCGCGGGCGTGCTGCTGACCGGCTTGGCGCTGGGTTTCGGCGCCATTGGCATTTCTTCAGAAGCTGGCTACGGCGGCGTCGGCCCCAACTTTTTGCCTTGGCTGGTGTCGGGCGTACTCACCTTGTGCGGCGCCTGGATTCTCTGGGAAGCGCGCACCGGCGGCTTTCGTGAACTCGACGCCCCCTCGGGCGCAGAGCATGCCTACTGGCCGGGCTTCGTCTGGGTATCGGCCGGCCTGCTGCTCAACGCGGCGCTCATCACCACGCTCGGCTTCATCCTGAGTTGCATGCTGTGCTACCTGCTCGCCGTGCAGGGCCTGCGCCGCGCGAGCGGCCAGCCCTCGGCCAGCGCGCCGCGCACCTGGGCCATCGATCTGCTGACGGGCGCGCTCATCTCGGCTCCCGTGTTCTGGATGTTCACCAAGTTCCTGGCCATCAACCTGCCGGGCCTCACAACAACCGGGTGGCTCTGACATGGAAATCTTCAACGCACTCATGGCGGGTTTCGCCGCCGCGATCACTCCCGTCAATTTGCTCTGGTGCCTGGTGGGCTGTGCACTGGGCACGGCCGTCGGCGTGCTGCCGGGCATCGGCCCGGCCGTCGCGGTGGCCATGCTGCTGCCCATTACCGGCAAGGTCGACATCACGGCCTCGATGATCTTCTTCTCGGGCATCTACTACGGCGCCATGTACGGCGGCTCGACCACTTCCATCTTGCTCAACACGCCAGGTGAAACGGCCAGCATGGTCACCGCGATGGAAGGCAACAAGATGGCCAAGAGCGGGCGCGCGGGCGCTGCGCTCGCCACCGCCGCCATCGGTTCCTTCGTGGCCGGCACCATCGCCACCGTCATCGTCACTTTGTTTGCGCCGTTCGTCGCCGAGTTCGCGGTCAAGCTCGGGCCGCCCGAGTATTTCCTGCTGATGCTGCTGGCCTTCACCACCGTGAGCGCAGTGCTCGGCAAGAGCACGCTGCGCGGCATGACGGCGCTGTTCGTCGGCCTTGCAGCGGGTTGCATCGGCCTGGACCAGATCTCGGGCCAGGGCCGCTACACCGGCGGCGTTCCTGAGCTGCTCGACGGCATCGAGATCGTGTTGGTGGCCGTGGGCCTTTTCGCGGTGGCCGAGGTGCTGTATGCCGTGCTCTACGAGGGCAAGGTGGTCGAGGGCCAAAACAAGCTCACCCGCGTGCACATGACAGCGCGCGACTGGAAGCGCTCGATTCCCGCGTGGCTGCGCGGCACTGCCATCGGCACGCCGTTCGGCTGCATTCCGGCCGGCGGCACAGAGATTCCGACCTTCCTGAGCTATGCGACGGAAAAGAAGCTGGCGAAGGACGCGGACGCGAAGGCCGAGTTCGGCACCAAGGGCGCCATCGAAGGCGTGGCCGGCCCCGAAGCAGCCAACAACGCCACGGTGACCGCCGCGTTGATTCCGCTGCTCACGCTGGGCATTCCGACGTCGAACACCACGGCCATCTTGCTCGGCGCATTCCAGAACTACGGCATCCAGCCTGGCCCGCAGCTGTTTACTACCTCCGCCGCATTGGTGTGGGCACTGATTGCCTCGCTCTACATCGGCAACGTGATGCTGCTGGTGCTGAACCTGCCGATGGTCGGTTTGTGGGTCAAGCTGCTGAAGATCCCCAAGCCGCAGCTCTACGCGGGCATCCTGATCTTCGCAACGGTCGGTGCCTACGGCATGCGCCAGAGCGCGTTCGACCTGTTCCTGCTCTACGGCATCGGCCTGCTCGGCGTCGTGATGCGCCGCTTCGACTTCCCGACCGCTCCGGTCGTGGTGGGCATGATCCTCGGGCCGCTCGCTGAAGCACAGCTGCGCAATGCCATGTCGATCGGCGAAGGGAGCGCTTCGGTGTTCTTCCAGCGGCCGATGTCGATCACGCTGGTGGTCATCATCGTGGCGGTGCTGGTGTTGCCGCGCGTTGCCAAGCGGATGAGCGATCGGAAGCTGGCGCGGTTGGCGGCTCAATAATTTCTGCTGGACGTTACGGGCGCTTTCGTTTTGGCTGAGCGCTGTTCAGGGCGGCGCACCCGCCGACGGGGTACCTTTCTCCGCGAATGTCCCCCGGCCTGCGGCCTCCTCCTTTATTT